>JAGHYP010000252.1 GCA_017743585.1 Chloroflexota bacterium | reverse complement strand
TCAGGAGGCCGAGCGGCGCCGCCTGCTGGAAGAGGCGAAGAAGAAACAAGCGGAGCTGGAAGCCGCGCAAGCTGCGCAAGTTGCCGCCTCGCCCGTGGCAGGCTTGACGGCAGTGGGCAGTTTCATGTCCGCCTACGTCATGGGCGATGATTTCTACGACGATACGTTCAGTATCGAGACGCCGAGCGGCGAATTCTTGGGCGAGACAGGCGCCGGCATCTCCAAAACCATCGGCGTGGGCAGCCCGAAGAAAGTGACCGCCATTGAGTGCTTCGTCTTCGATAAGAACGACGTGCGCACTGTGACCAAAGTGCTGATGTCTGAGCATGCCTTCAATGACGAAGCGCTGCGCACCGAGCTGGCGCCGCGCGGCGAGCCTGTCCTTGCCAAAGTAGGCGAGACGATCTACCTTGAGACGTTGACCTTGATCGTGCAAGTGCAGATCATCGACCTAGCATACGGCTCGGGCGCCTTGCCGCCCAACAGCTTTTTCGAGCGCTTGGCGCTCAAGATCAGCGCCTATCCGAAGGCAAAATCAGCGCCGCCGGCTGTGCCACCTGCCTTCGATGAGACGCAGCGCGGCGGGTTCTAGAAAGCGCTGTGCTGGGGGTGAGCGCTTCTCTCTGCTCGTCTGCAGCGCGCTGCTCGCCGGGAGAGATGCTTGTGAGCCAGACTGGGCTTGTGCCGCGCGTGATGAGCGCTCTGAGCCGCGCTGAGCTGACAGGTGTGAACGCGCACACGCTGGCAGTCGCCTTGCATCGCGCTGAGATGTCAGGCGTCAATTTTGAGGCGCTCTCTGAGCGCGGGCTGGCGCTCGTCTTGCTTCAACACTGCGACTACCCAATCACTGCGCAGGAGCTGAGCGTCTTTCTGGGCGTGCCGCACGCGCTGACGCCCAATCAGCTCTCGAGCGCGCTGATCTCAGACGAGCAGGCGGTCAATTATGTGCGTTGGCTGCCCGCTTTCCTCGAATCCACAGACGCGTACCTGCAGCGCAATAGCCGCACCATGCTGCGCTGGCTCGTAGCAGAGCGCGCCGCTGCCATCGCCTCGCAACAGCCTGCGCTCAACTTGCTGCGCCGCCTTGCTGATGACTCTAACACCAGTCCAAAGCTCTCTGCCTTGCTCGTCTACGCGCTCGGCAAGTGCGGCACCCTCGATGAAGATTACGATCGCGTCATCCGCCACGCTGAAATCGTCATCATCCATGACCGCGAAAATCTCGATCTGGTCACTGAAGCGCTCTACGCCATGTATCCGCCTGCGCTGATCAATGCTCTACAATACTTCCTTGAGCAGACCGATGGCGCGCCAAACCGTCAGCAGCTGAACACGGGCTTATTGCTGATGGCAAAAGTCGCCGAGATTGAAGATCGCGCTTTTTGGCAGGCCTATCACGAGCCGCTGAGCAGGCTGGCAGATCGGCTGAGCGCGCTCGGCAATCGGCACAGCGCAATCGCGCGCTTGCTCGACCAAGTCGAGAAGCAGCTCGCCTACGCTGCTTACGAGGCGGGTGAAGAATGAGCGCGTCACCTGTGCGCCGGGCGCTCGGTCGAGGACTCAAGGTAGGCTCATGCGCTGTGTATCACTAGCGAGGTGTAGATCAATGCCACGTCACCGATTGATGATCTCTCTGATCGCGTTATTGGCGCTGCTCGGCGCGGCGGCCCTGCCGTCAGCGCTCGCTCAGACGCCAACGCCCGTTGTTTTGAACGTCGGCGTGCTGGACGCGCCCGATAGCCCGACCGCGCGCGGCTTTTGGCTCGCTATTCAAGAGGCAGCGGCGCGCCGCACGCCAACTCTGCCTGACGGGCGGCCGTTCGTCCTCAATCCGATCACCATCAGCCGCCCACTCGCCTCGCTCGATGAAGTGCGCGAGAGCCTAGACGCCATGCTCAGCGCGGGCGTGATCGCCATTTTCGGGCCCGATAGTGGCACGCTGGCAGAAGAGAGCAGCGCAGCGCTGGCGACGGCAGGCGTGCCGGTCTTCCTCAGCACGTCTGCGCAAAATGCGCCGACGGGCGACCTGATCTTCCGCGGGCAGGCGCTCGATCAGCTGCAAGCGCAGGCGTTGGTCACTGCGTTGAGCCAGCAATTGGTGGGCAGGACAGCTGTCTTCTTGCGGCATAAGCCAACGGGCAGCGGCGCCGCTGAGGCATTTGCAGGGGCGGCGCGCGCGGCAGGCATCCTTGTGCGCGGCGGCTTGGTGGTGGAGACCGATCTCTCGAATCCGAGCGCAGCCAGCGCAATTGCAGCGCGTCTGCTCGGCGAGCGCCCGCAGGCGATCTTCGCCGATGGAGCGCCGTCTCAGGTGGCAGGACTGTACATTGCGCTGCGCGAGCGCCGCTACGCAGGCTTGTTCATCACGCCCAGCGCCGCCGACCGCGCCTTCATTGAGGCGCTGCCGATTGAGCTGCGCGACAATATCTACGGCGCGGTCGGTTGGAGCTACACCTCTCAAACGCCTGAGAGCCTTTCCTTCACGCGCAACTACACCACAGCCTTCGGCGCAGTGCCGAATGCGGTCAGCGCTGCCGCCTACGACACAACGTTCTTATTGATCGAAGCGATCAGCCGAGGCGGCATCGCGCCCGCTAGTTTGGCAGCGGCATTCCGCAGCTTGCCGCCGCGTCGCGGCGTGCAAGGGTGGCTCGATCCGAGCGCGGCGAACGGCGCGATCAGCAGCAACGTCAGCATTTTCGTCACCAGCCAATTTGGCGCGCCGAACGTGCTGGTCGCCTATGCCGCGCCTGAGCCCGAGCCGCCAACCGCCACGCCCGCGCAGCGGCGCGCCCAACGCGCTACCACGCCGACGCGCACGCTCACGCCTTCAATCACTTTCACGCCCTCAATCACTTTTACGCCTTCAGTCACCTTCACGCCGAGCGCTACGCGCACGCCCACTGACACGCCAACCGCGACCGACACGCCTGAGGGCGTCATCTTGACTGTGATCGGGCGCTCAGTGAACATCCGTTCCGGCCCGGGGCGCGCTTATGACGTGATCGGGCAGTTCAGGCGCGGCGCGCAGGTCAAGCTGCTCGGCGCAAATGTCGACTACACATGGTTTGTCTTCAATTTCAACCAACGGCTGGCTTGGATCACGGGCGAGCGCAACTTGGTCAGCATCTTCGGCGATCCGCGCTCGCTGCCCTTCATTGAGCCGCCGCCGCTGCCGACCGCCACGCTCACGCCGACGCCCGCCCCGCCGACGCCGACCTTCACGCCGCAACCGCTGCCTGACCTAGTCATGTTGAACGCAGTGCTCAGCCCGCCGATTCCGCAGCCCGGTCAGCCGTTCACTTTGACCGTCACTGTCCAGAATCAAGGTCAGGCTGATGCCGGTGAGTTCGCGGTCGCCACCTCTTTCCAGCCCGGCAATGTCTATAGCGCCGCCATCGTGCCAGGCTTGCCCGCCGGCCAGCTCACCAACGTCAACTTGACCGCTACAGTGCCCGGCACTGGCGTCGAGACCATTGCCATTGTCCTGGACTTGAACAATCAAGTTTACGAAGGCCCGTCGGGCGAGGCGAACAACGAGCCGGTCTTCTCTTACCGTGTGGATGTGCCATACGCTGTGCAAAGCACAGTCCAGCTCGCGCCCTCCACCAGCTTTGACCTATTCGGCGGCACACAGGATATCAACTACACTGGCACTGACCTCGTGCCGATCAATGGCGCGCAGCTTGGCTTGCTGGGCGGCTTGCAGCTGACGCAGATTCACTACGATATGCTGACGCCCAGCGTCATCAATAGCGTAGCGCCTATTCCGCAAGCTGCGCTGCCGCCCAACACGCTGATTGGCATTTACACAGCGGAAGGCAGGCGCGGCGTGCTGCGCGTCGTCAGCTACAGCGGACCAAACATATTGCTGGAGTTCTACATCTATCAGTAAGCGCACACGACTGAGCTGACTCGGCATGGGCGAGCGCAAGCTCGTCCATGTTGTTCATCACGCCTCGCTCAGCCGCCTGTGCGCATAACTCCGAGCATAAGGCACGACATAAAAATCGAGGTCGCTCTCAATCTGATGTCTCGGATATTTCGCTTCGCGCTCAAATATGCGG
>JAGHYP010000251.1 GCA_017743585.1 Chloroflexota bacterium | reverse complement strand
TTGGAGCGGGCTTGGAACGTTCGTCATAGCAATTTCGGCAGTGGCGGCGCGCGAAGGCGATGTGCTATATGCGCTTTTCGCGCGCACAGCGTCGAGGCTCGGCACAGGGCCGCACTGGGTCGCGGCGCATATTGATTGGTCGAGCGGCGCGTGGCGCAATTGGGCTGCGCAAGTCACTGCTCTCGGCGGACATTTGAGCAATCTGCCGCCGGGCTCGGCGCTGTGGTACGCATTTCTCAGCAGCGCGTTTGATCAGTTTCCGCAGATCGCAGCGACTGTTCAGCGTGCATTGATGCCGTTTCAGTGTCACAACTACGATCTGCTCACGTACACGGCAGGGCAGTGGGCATCCACGTTGTTTGGCATGGCAATGCCGCTTTGGGCAGCGCTCACGCCGACACTGTTGTATGCAATCGCTCGACGCATTGTGGCTCAGAACGCGCGTGCAGCTGTGCTATGGTATCCGCTGATCCCTGCCCTGAGCAGCTTCGTCGCGACATGGAATACGCTCCTTCCTCTGATTGCGACACTAGCCTTTCTCGCGCTGCTGATCGGTTGTGAACGTGCAAGACCGCGCATCGCTTGGTGCATCTTGAGCGGTTTCATCACAGGACTCGGTTGGTTCGTCAACTTCGCTTTGGTGCCGCTTGCGCTTTTCATCGGAATCTGGGTGCTGATCGGCGAATGGCTCGTCAAGCGGCGCGCATTGGTGCAATGCATGCAGATCGGCGTCTTCTACAGCGTCGGGCTGTCGATAGTGTGGCTTGTCTTCGGGCTGGCCAGTGGGCAAACACTGTTTGATCTGCTGGCGGCGAGCATGTCGTTCCACCTCAGCTTGGATCGCCCATATCTGTTCTGGCTTTTCATGCATCCTTGGGATTGGCTGCTGTGGAACGGCATCGCCTTCGGCATTGTGACTATTGCACAGGTTGCGAAGTTGCTGAGGAAGGCTGATCGCTCGGCATTTCCGACAGTCAGCGTGTCGCTGATGCTGACGATTCTAATCCTAGTCATCAGCGGCACGGCGCGCGGCGAGACCGGTCGTGTGTGGCTTTTTTTCGCGCCATTCCTGCTGATCGGGGCGGCGGAGCATGAGAGCGCAAGCGGGCGATCAGCTGCTGAGACAAGATGGCTGTGGCTAGGCGTACCACAAGGTTTACTAGTTGTGGCGCTAGTCTCTAGCATCGCCAGCATGAGCACTGATTTCACGCCGCCGCCGCCTGCGCCACAAGTGGTCACCACGCGAGCAGCTGACGCGCTATTCATTGGCGATACAGGCCGCTTTCGACTGATCGGCTGGGATGCTGAGATCGCGAATGGCGCGCTGCATCTGCGCCTGAATTGGCAGGGGATCGAGCCCTCGCTCGCGCCGATCTGGTTCGGCGGAGCGCTTGTGAACCGGAGCGGCGCCGCGCTTCCGCTGGCGCCTTGGCAGCCGAGCGGCGCAAGTCACTACCCGACGACTTGTTGGTCTAGCGGCGCAGCGATCGGCACAACTCACACAGCTGAGCTAGGCTCGATTGCGCCGGGCGAGTGGTGGCTATCGCTCGCCGCCTATGGCGACTCTGCGCAACCCGACCGTCGGCTGCGCGTCTGGTCACAAGCTGGCGAAGATTCGCAGATTGGACTAGGGCCTATTACTATTACGAGCCGCTGACCTCAGAAGGCTCAGAGGCTACTCAACGTGGATTGTGACCAGCACGGCGTGATTGCCTGAGCCGTTCTGCACAGGCAAGGCGCTGCCGTCGCGCCAATCGGTCAGCAGCAACCAGAGCTGATAGTCGCCTGCAGGCA
The DNA here is from genome assembly GCA_017743585.1 of Chloroflexota bacterium. Classification (GTDB taxonomy): domain Bacteria; phylum Chloroflexota; class Anaerolineae; order Aggregatilineales; family UBA2796; genus CP2-2F. The sequence goes on along the minus strand of JAGHYP010000251.1, from coordinate 2,257 downwards.
GTTGCGCAGGCAGTTGTAGCGCGTGATGGTCGCGGTAGAGCGCGCCTGCTTGCCACGTCGTGAAGCCGCCGAATGTGCCGCGCGGTTGCGCCACGCGCTGAGCCACAGTCAAGCCGTCAGCGTTGATCAGCGAGAGATTCACGCTGTAATCGAGCGGATCGAGATCGGGTGGAAAACCTTCAGCGCGCCACAGCAGTGAGATCGGCAGAAAATCCCCTGCGCGGTAGCGCGTGCCGCGCGGCAGATCAAAGCCGATCAGCCGCGCTACGCCGAACGAGATATCTGTCCTGTGCTTTGGAAAAGGCGGCACGCGCATCGGCGGCGCTCCGATTGGCGCGAAAGTCAGCAGGCGCGCAGTGGGCGCGCTGAACAGCTCTTCAGCCGGGAAATAATGCCGCGCTAAGAACTCCTCAGTCACGCGATACCGATTGGTGGTGAACGGCGTGTATTCGGTCAGGAACAGCCAGCGCTGGCTGCGCTGCGCAAGTCGCGCGAAGAGCGATTGAAAGTACGGATTGGCGCGCTGCTCAGGATTAGCGCTGACGACGGGAGGCGGATTGTTAGGATCGACCGTCTCGCCTTCAGGCGTCGGGATGACATAAGCGGGCGCGCTGCTCTTGTAATAATTGGCGATGAACGGTCGGTAAGCGTCCGAGTTGACCAGCAGGACGTCACCTGGCCTAAGCGCCGCTTCGATCGCGCGCAAAGCAGACCACAGCTCAGGGTTATCGCCGCCGTAGCGCGGGTCGGGGTGTATGGCGCGCAAGCCGAAATAGAGCGTCAGCGCTAAGCACGGCAAACTGAGCAGCGCCAAGCCTCGTCGCTGCAAGCCAAAGATGGCAAGCGCGGCGCTCAGCCCGCAAAGCGGCAACACCACGCCGCCGACGTGCAGCACATCCCACGCCACAGCCGAAGGTGTGCTGCCGATCTGCCGCAATGTCGTCCAGATCGGCTGATAGCGCACATCCCAGACGCCTTCGCGCCACGCCACAATCGGTCGCCTCTGGCGCTGGCTCTCCTCAGCCAGTGCCGCGCCGTAGCGCGTTGGCGGCAAGCTGATCGCCACCAACTGCACAGCGACGCTCAGCAGCAACAAGCTCGCGAAAGCGAGCTTGCCCGAGCGCGGCATGTCCCTCAGGAATGCCTCGGCCACAGGCAGCAGCCACATGCACAGGAACGGCGTGACAGGCACTAGGAAGCGCGGCCCCCACCCTAAGCCGCCGTACCAGTAATCGCCGTGCAGCACCGGATGCCCGATGATGGAGCCAAGCAGAATCGCAAGCGGCAAAAGCACCGCGTGTGTGCGCTTGGCGCGCCACAGCATCACAGCGCCTGCCAAGCCCGCCAGTAGGATCGGCGAGAAGACCCAAATGCTGAAGCCTGGGCTGATCAGGTAGGCAGGCAGCGCCTCCGCGATGTACTGTGAGGCGCGCGCGAGCCGCTCGACGCCGAACACGCGCCCCGACGTGCTGAGCCAGCGCAGGAGGACGACGAGCATCACGAACGCGCCGCCGATCGGCAAGAGAAGCCAGGCGCGCCGCCGCACGCCGAAGACGCTCACGAGGCTGAACAGCGGCGCAAGCGCGAAAACCGCGCCCGCCTGTTTAGTCAACGCAGCAGCCAACACTGCGCCCAAAGCCGCCAGAAGCCACGCGATTTGCCGCGGCGTAGCGCGCCAACGCTCGCTCAGATACGCGGCAGCCACGCCGCACAGCGCCGTGAGCGGCTCGCGAAAATACATCTGCGCATACGGCAAGGCGATTGTGCCGACTCCGAAGATCAGCGCTACGAAGGCGGCAACGCGCCGCGTGTAGCCGAGCTGAGCGCCGTAGGCGTAGAGCAATGCGCCCGTCAGCGCCGTCACCAGCAGATTGAAGAGCCAGACCGTGTGCATCACGCCGATCTCAGGCAGCAGGCGCGCCAAAAGCACGAGCGGCGCGCTCAAATAGGCTTGCAGCGGCTCAACCTCGGCGCTGGGCATGATCTCATGCGGCGCGACGTCAAAAGCAGGGCGCTGATCGGCGCTCAGCGCCAGCTCAAACGTGCCGTCAATAGTCAGGCTGCGCGCCGTATCGAAGAGCAGGCGCTCATCGCCGCTGACAGGATGCCCAGTGAAGGCAGCAAAATAGAGCGCTGCCAACAGCACGAATAAGCTCAGTCCGATGTGATCCTTCATGCGCGCAAAAACTCGCAGTAGAAGGCGATCAGGCGCTCGGCGCTCGGTACGATGTGGTACAGCTGTCTCTTATACACATCT
>JAGHYP010000250.1 GCA_017743585.1 Chloroflexota bacterium | reverse complement strand
ATGTACGCGCCACGACGCTCGGGCATGTGCAGCGCGGCGGCGCGCCGCTCGCCTATGACAGATTGCTCGCCTCGCGCCTAGGCGTAGGCGCCGTTGAAGCCCTGGCGCGCGGCGAGCATGGCGTGCTGTGCGGTATGCAACAAGGGCAGGTCACTACCACGCCGCTCTCCGAGGTCGCAGGCAAGACCAAGCCGCTCGATGAGAAACTACTCAAATTGGCGCAAATCTTGGCGCGTTGAGGCAACGCCGCCGCATTAGACGTTGCCTACTCAACTGAGATCGATACACACGCTAGACCTTGATGAGGAATTCGCATGACCTCGGACGGTTTTGGCCGCACGCCCGTCTTGCGGGCAGTCAACGTGACCAAAGAGTTGCCGCTCGGCGCTGAGGTGGTGCGCATTTTGCGCGGGGTCAGCCTTGAGGTCTACAAAGGCGAGCGCGTTGGCATCATCGGGCCGTCCGGCAGCGGCAAGACGACCTTGCTCGGCCTGATGGGCGGCTTGGATAAGCCAACGAGCGGCATGGTTGAGATTGACGGCATTGATATCTCGCGCCTTTCCGAGAGCCGCTTGGCAGAAGTACGCAATGAGAAGATCGGCTTCGTCTTCCAGTTCTTCAACCTTGTGCCAACGCTGACCGCGCTTGAGAATGTGATGTTGCCAATTGAGTTTGCGCGCAAGCCGAAGTTCCACCCGCGCCGCCGCGCTGCGGAGCTACTCGATCTGCTCGGCTTGAAAGATCAGATGCACCATCGTCCAAATCAGCTGAGCGGCGGGCAGCAACAGCGCGTCGCCATAGCGCGCGCGCTGGCGAACAACCCGCCGCTGCTGCTGGCGGACGAGCCAACGGGCAACTTGGATACCGAAGCAGGCAAGGTTGTCCTGAAAGCTCTGGCGGATGTTCAGCGCGAGACAGGTACGACGGTCGTGGTCGTCACGCACGACCCGCGCGTTGCCGAGCAGATGGATCGCGTGTTAACTTTGCTAGACGGTCAGCTCCTGAGGCAAGCAGAGGCATTCGCGTGATGACGGCTCCTAGCGAGAGCTGCTTCCCGCTCGACGTTGAGCACGGCGGCATTCGGCTGGCGCTGCTCTTGATCGCAATTCTCAGCTTTGTCGGCTTTTTGTGGCTGCTCAGCAACGTCTTGCGCGGCGAAGAGAACAGCTGCCTGAACGTGCTGCTTGCATCTTCGGGCGCGCTCGGCATGATGGCGCTCTCAGACGGCGTGCTGAAGCGAGTTTGGAAGAGCGGGCGCACGCTGAGCGTGAGGGATCATCAGATCATCGTGCGCGATGTGCGCGCGAAGCGCGCCTCAGAAGTGACGTTCGACCTGACGCGGCGCGTGAACATCTTGGCTTGGCGCTTCAAGGTCAAACGCGGCTCGCCGCGCGGATCAGTGCTGCTGGCACTGCAATTGTCGCAAGATAACGAGAGCGTGGCGCTCTACACGCTGATACCGGCCAAAGAATCGGACGAGGCGAGGTTCGCTGAGTTCATCCAGCTGATGCCGCGCAGCAGCGTGCTTCAAGGGAAACTGCCGTTGCGCGAATTGGCGCAGCAGCGACGCCTGCTCCAAGCTGAGGAACAGCGCTGGTACGAAGGCGCTGAGATGCGTCGCCAAGATTTCATCGCGCTCTTGGAAGTGCTGAAAGCCAGTCGCGCTGAGTGGATCGAGCGCTGAACAAACTCAGTTCACTTCAACCTTCACCTTAGTCCTGCCTGTGGTGCTTGGCCGCGTCGGCTGATCGCCATTGCTTTTCTCGCCGCGCACGCGCTTGATCTCGCGCTCAACGCTGGTGCGCGCGCCTTCGATCAGCACTTTGAAGGACTTCAAGTACTCTTCGCACGCTTCGCGGCTGTACTTGCGGAAATCGGGCGGAATGAGCGAGCCGAGCGCTTTCAAAGCCGCCTCAACCGCCTTGAGTTGATGATGCACGAAGCCTTGCAGCGGCGTGCGCTCAGGCTCAGAAGCAGCGCGCCCTGCCTCGCACTGCGCGTCAGCCTGTTCAAACTTCGGTTCGTCGCTCATGGCTGTCAACCTCATGGAATGCAATTCGCTTTGATCATATCATACGCGCGCGGAGGGCGCGTTGCATCAGAAATCGCTCAGCAATTGGTCAGCGTTCTGCCGCAATCCCTGCTGCGGCGTCCCCTAAAACCGCCGCCTGCCTCGGCGCCCGAGTGCGCTTCATGAGGCGAGCATGCCTGTGGCAGCAAGCGTGAAGCGCTGACCAGCAGCCGAGGTGCCCATCAGTTTCGGCTGCTTGCATTCACTATTGCTTTGCGCGCCGCGCCAATTGCAAGAACTTCAGGTTAAACGATGAGCGGAGAGATTTCTCTCCGCTCGCCTTTTCAGATGCTGTTCAGATGCTGAGTTGGAAAGTTGCGCCCTCAGCCGACGATTGGCAGGCTCGCCAAGCTCAGCCCGTTGTTGAATCTGAAGAAGCGCGCCGCGACCCAGCCGAAGACGCCGTTGAAATTGATCAAAATCCACCTGCTATCGGCGCTGCGACCGTAGACAGGCACAGTGGCGCGCCATGGCACGCGACCAAGCCGCTGCGCATCGAGGCTCGGACCGGCGCGGAAATTGACCGTGAAACGCGCTGTGACTGAGCCGAGCGGCACTGGCGGCACTACGGCGCCCGTCACTTGCTGGCTGCGGTCAATGCGCGAAGGCTCGTAGAGCAAGCCTTCTAGCGGCATGTCCATGTCTTCAGCGCGCACCCAGACCAAGTTCTCGCCGCCGACGTACAACGCGATCCAATTGCCGTCAACTGTGCGGTAGATGCCTGTGAACTCGCGGTTAGCCGCCAGCGATATGCCGATTGGGGCGCTGTTCGGCGCGCTGTAGAGCGCGGTTTCGGCGCGCGTGTAGCCTTTCACGCCTTGCGGCAGCAGGCTGGCGAAGTAATCTGCGCGGCTGATCGGCGCAAGGCACGCCGACTCGACACGCCGCTCCGCCAACACGCCAACAGGGCGCTGCATGAAATCTGTATCCACGATGCGGAAGATGATCGGGTTCTGCGCAGGCATAGCGTGCGTATATGGCAAGTTGACCACGCTCGCAGTCTGCACGGCATTCACCATGCGCACAGAGTCCTCGCTGTAGAGCAACGTGCCGCGTCCGTCGCGCACTTCGTAGCGCACGCGGTCGAAGCCATTGGCATCATCGGTGTAGCCTTGCATCGTGAACTGCACTGAGAAGTGACTGCACGTGGCGTGGAAGCGCTCGATCAGCGGCACCACAGCAGCCATGCTCGGCGCGCTCGGCAGCAGCGTAGTAGCTAGCGCCATCGCCATCACCAACAACACTGCTTTCCTCATCAGAAACTCCCTCGTTCTGGCAAGTTTGGATTTGCTATCTATCTGTGAGGACTTACCGTACCATTTGTGGATAGGTAATGCATATTCATCAAATTCTCATCTCAAGGCTGAATTTCAACGACGACCCCGTCTTCTGCCCACGCATAGAGCGTCCTTGCGTTATCAGTGCTGAGCAAGATGCAGCCGTAGGTCACAGGTCGCCCTAGCGCATTCTCCCAGATCACCTGCGCGCCGCCGCGCAACGGAAAGCCGTGAATGCCATTGTAGAAGCCCGGCGCTGCTTCGTAGATGCTCAAGAAGTACGGCATATGCAAGTTCCAGATGCTGGCGTATGCCGTTCCATCGTGCGAAAGCACTTGGTAGACCCCTGTTTGCGTCGGACTGCTCGGAATGCCTGTTGAGACTGCCCAACTCCACTTGAGCTGCCTATTTTCGTACACGAACATGCGCTGTTTGGCGATGCTGACCACAATGCGCTTGTTCGGCACGATTGGCAGCGGCAACAGCTCGTCTTTGGAAGGCAGCGTGATGACCTGCCCGACGCGCAAAGCGTTGAAGTTGACGTTCGGATTGGCGCGCTGAATGCGGAACATCTGGATGCCGCTCTGCCAAGCGATGCTGCCGAGCGTATCGCCAGGGCGGACGTCGTATTGCGTCGGGGCGTTGTACAGGCGCGCATGCGCCTCGACTTGCTCTCGGTGCAATGCTTCCTGCAGCGCTGCCACTGCCTCATCAATCTTGATGAACTGCGCATTGC
>JAGHYP010000249.1 GCA_017743585.1 Chloroflexota bacterium | reverse complement strand
GGTCGAAGTTTGCGATACGCGAGGGTGGCTTGACGGTTGGGGCAGGCGTCATCACAGAAGTGTTGGACTGATTGTCAGCTGAAAACAAAGGCACTGCACAGGGCAGCGCGCAGCGTGTTGCCCTGTGTTTTGCCAGGAGGGGGAACGCATGGCAAAGCATAGGATTCGCATCCGTCTCAAAAGCTACGACCACCGGATAATCGATCAGTCGGCGAAACGCATTGTAGAGACGGCTGAACGCACAGGCGCGCGCGTAGTCGGTCCAGTGCCGCTGCCCACGCGTATCGAGCGCTTCACAGTGTGCCGCTCGCCGTTCATTGACAAAGACTCTCAAGAGCATTTTGAGATCAGGACGCACAAGAGGCTAATCGACGTGCTCGATCCCGATAGCAGGACGATCGACTCGCTGACGCGGCTTGACCTGCCTGCAGGCGTGGATATTGAGATCAAAATCTAGAAAATCTAGCGCACGTGCGTTTTCGCCCTAGGCATTGACGGGATACCTCTGGGGTCTTTCGAGGGATCGAATGAAGGGCATCATCGGAAGAAAAGTCGGCATGACACAGCTGATCGCACCTGACGGCAAGGTGACGCCTGTCACGATCATCCAAGCTGGGCCATGCTTCGTTACAATGATTCGAACGCCTGAGCGCGATGGCTATACTGCAGTGCAAGTCGGCTTTGAGGAAGTCCCGCCTGAGAAGCTGACAGGCGGCGAGCGCGGGCATTTGCTCAAACGCAATTTGCCTGCGTTGCGCTACCTACGCGAGTTCCGCGTGAGCAACGTGGATGTGCAAGAAGGGCAGCGCCTGACTGTGGAGATGTTCAGCGTAGGCGACCGCGTGGACGTGGTTGGCACAAGCAAAGGGCGCGGCTTCGCAGGCACGATCAAGCGTCACGGCTTTCATCGCCAAGCCACTACGCACGGCGCTTCAGATCGCACGCGCGCGCCAGGCGGCAGCAGCTCAGGCACAACGCCCGGTCGCGTCAAGAAAGGCACGCGCCGCGCCGGGCGCATGGGCAACGAGCGCGTCACCACGCAGAACCTTGAAGTGATGGCGGTTGACCCCGAGCGCAACTTGTTAGCGGTCAAAGGCTCAGTGCCGGGCGCCGCAGGCGGCCTCGTCATTATCAAAGAGTCCGTCAAAGTGCGCAAGAGCTAGGCGGAGACAAAGCCATGATCGTTCCTGTATTGGATATGCAGGGCAAGCAAGTCGGCACGCTCGAGCTGCCCCCTGAAATTTTTGAGTACAAAATCAACGTTGGCTTGATGCATCAATATGTGGTGATGCAGAACGCCAACGCGCGGCTCGGCACGCACAAGACCAAGCGGCGCGGCGAGGTCAACCGCACCAAAGCCAAGTGGTATCGCCAAAAAGGCACGGGGCGCGCGCGGCATGGCAGCCGCAACGCGCCGAACTTCGTAGGCGGCGGACGCGCGCACGGACCGATCCCGCACAAATACACCCAAACCATGCCGAAGAAAATGCGCCGCGCCGCGATCAAAAGCGCGCTCTCAGCCTTGGCGCGCGATGGCCAGCTGATCTTCGTGAGCGAGCTGAGGCTGAGCGAGCCGAAAACAAAACTGATGAAAGCAGTGATCGAGACACTAGCGGGCGATCGAAGCGCGCTGATCTTATTGCCAGAGCGCGATGAGATCGTGGAGCGCGCTACGCGCAACCTTGAGCGCGTGATGTACCTGCACGCCTCATACACCAACGTGCGCGATCTGCTGCGCCATGAGCGCGTGATCATCCCGCTCGCTTCGCTCGACGTGCTCAAGCGCATCTTGCTGGGTGCGCCAGTGGCAGTAGGAGGGTGAGTCATGCATCTGTACGAGGTGATCAAGCGCCCGATTATCACTGAGAGCTCAACCGCCCTCGCCGCTGAGCAGAATCAGTACACCTTCGAGGTGGATATGCGCGCTAACAAGATACAGATCAAGGAAGCGGTCGAGGTCATCTTCAACGTGGATGTGCTCAAGGTGGCGACCATGATCATGCCAAAGAAGCGCGGACGGCGCGGACGCAAGGAATATACGCGCTCACCCGCTTGGAAGAAGGCGATCGTCACCTTGCCAAAAGGTCAGACCATTGGTTTGTTCAACGAATGAGTGTTTGTGCCACGCGCGTCAGCTGACCTAACGACGCGCTTTCGAACGCGCAATTGCAGAGGGTGAAGTTCCTCTGCCGGTGAGGGAAGAGAGAATGGCAGTCAAGGTCTATAAGCCTACCTCGCCCGGTCGGCGCTGGATGACGGGCTACACCTTTGAGGAGATCACGCGCTCAACGCCTGAGAAATCGCTGCTGCGCGAGAAGCACAGCAAGGCAGGGCGCAACCATCAGGGGCGCATCACGGTGCGGCATCGCGGCGGCGGTCACAAGCGCCAGTACCGCGTCATTGACTTCAAGCGCGATAAATTCGGCATACCAGCGCGGGTGGCCTCGATCGAGTACGATCCAAATCGCACGGCGCGCATCGCATTGTTGGTCTATGCAGATGGCGAGAAACGGTATATCATTGCGCCGCTCAACATCAAAGTCGGCGATGTGCTGATGAGCGGACCGCAAGCGCCGCTGCGCGATGGCAACGCGCTGCCCTTGAGCATGATCCCTGTCGGCACGATGATTCATAACATCGAGCTGGAGCGCGGGCGCGGCGGGCAGTTGGTGCGCGCCGCCGGCACTTCGGCGCAACTGATTGGGCGCGAGGACAAATACGCTCAGATTCGCCTCCCCAGCGGCGAGATACGCAAGGTGCATGAGGATTGCCTCGCCACAATAGGTCAGGTCGGCAATCTTGATCACGCCAACATCAAGCTGGGCAAGGCCGGTCGCAGCCGCTGGCTGGGCTGGCGTCCAACAGTGCGCGGCTCTGCGATGGATCCAGGCAGCCATCCGCACGGCGGGGGCGAAGGCCGCTCGCCAATCGGCATGCCCGGCCCGAAGACGCCCTGGGGCAAGCCTGCGCTCGGTTACAAGACGCGCCGCAACAAGCGCACCGATAAGTTCATCATCCGCCGCCGCGCGGATAAACGCACTCAGTGAGGCAACAAGGTGTTGGAGGTGTAGGAACGTCTATGTCACGGTCACTCAAGAAAGGGCCTTTCGTCGATCCGAAGCTGCTCAAGCGCATTGAGGAGATGAATCGGCGCAACGAGAAGCGCGTCCTGAAGACATGGAGCCGCGACTCGACCATCTTCCCACAGATGGTCGGGCATACCATTGCAGTGCATGACGGACGCCGTCACGTGCCGATTTACATCACCGAGAACATGGTCGGGCATAAGCTGGGCGAGTTCGCGCCAACCCGAACCTTCCGCGGGCATATTGTCGACAAGAAGGTCAAGAAGGAGAGCGAAAGTGCCTGAAGTGCTCGCCCGAGCGCGCAGCCTGCCGATCAGCCCTCGGAAAATCCGCCTCGTCTGCGATCAGGTGCGCGGCAGAGATGTTGATCAGGCATTGGTGCTGCTGCAGTACATGCCACAGAAAGGCGCGGCGCTGCTGCGCAAGGTGGTCGCGAGCGCCGTGGCAAACGCCGAGAATAACTTTGAGCTGAATCGGGCAGACTTATATATCAAGGCCATTTACGCCGATGAGTCGTTTAGGCTCAAGCGCTTCAAAGCGGGCGCGCGCGGGCGCTACAAGCCGCGCGTGCGTCGCTACTCGCACGTCACGGTCATCCTGGACGAGCGAAGGAGCTGAAAGATGGGGCGCAAAGTGCACCCAATCGGCTTCCGCTTGAAGATCAATCGCACGTGGGAAGGGCGCTGGTACGCCGAAGGCAGCCGCTACCGCGAAATGCTGCACGAAGACTTGCGCATTCGCCAGTGGCTGAAGAAGAGTTTAGCCAGCGCAGGTATCTCGCGCGTGGAGATCGAGCGCTATCCTGCGCAAGTGGTGGTGAACATTCACACGGCGCGTCCGGGCCTCATCATCGGGCGCAAGGGCGATAAGGTCAAGGAAGTGCGCGAAGGGCTAGAGCGCCTGACTGGCAAGAAGGTCAAGGTGGAAGTGACTGAGATCAGCAAGCCCGACCTCGAGCCGACGCTTGTCGCTGAGAACATCGCCCAGCAATTGGAGAA
>JAGHYP010000248.1 GCA_017743585.1 Chloroflexota bacterium | reverse complement strand
GCTTGGGGGTGCTGTTGTGGCTCATGTGGCGGCACCCGAAGTGGTCGCTGCCGATAGGCTGGATGTTCGCCGTGATCTTCTTAGGATCGATCTTAGGGATCACACCGCCGCACTTTCAGCGTTATGTGATTGGCGATAGCGCCTTCGCGTTGACGGTCGGCGTCGGCGTCGTGATGATCGCACATGTTCTCACAGCGCACTTGCAACGTCCAAGCGTTTTCAACACGCTGGTCTTCAGCGTAGCGCTGTTGGTCTGCTTGGGCAACTTCTGGTATTACGTCGCAGTCTATGTGCCGACAAGCAAAGGCTTAGCCAATCGTCCTAATCAAGTGACCAACGCACTGGCGCGTGAAATGGTGCAGGCACATCGCGACGGCCGGCAGGTGTTGCTGATCGAGTCGTTTTCGACAGGCGTTGAGAATACGCTTGTAGTGCGCTATTTGATGAGCGATAAGCCTTATCTGGTCTACGATCAGGATGGCACAGGCGCACTAGATGGAAACAAACCATTCGCCATCTTCGCAGGTCTATCGCGCCTCGATGAGCTGCGCAGCTTGATGCTCGCCCATCCAAACGGACGCTTCAGGACGGTCTACTTGCGAGAAGATGGCACGGCTGCTTTCTACGTCTATGAGCGACCGTGAACGCAGCTCCAGATTTACAGATTGCCGTCAATCACGCTGGCAGCCACCACGCCGATCAGGATACCAATCGGCAGCAACATGCCGCCCGGCATCTCGCGGCGCGCTTGTGTTACGAAAAAGACCACTGCAAGCAAAGCGATGCCGCCTAGCCATGTGAAGATATTCACACGCCAGCCGCGCGCCGTCTGCCAAAGCGCTGAGCCTATCAGCACGACGCCGCCCGCCGCTGCAATGAACGTCGGCGAAGCACTCGGCATAAAGTAGGCAATGGCAAACAAGCCGAAGATGAGCAGGTAGATCGCGCTCTCGAAGCGGCGCTCGCGCGCGCGCCGTGCGTTGCGCCGTTGCCGCCGCCGATTGTAGATGTTCGCTCTGCGTTGTATCATCGAGCTGCCTTCCCTGAGCGCGTTGAGTATACCTGCCCAAGCGCCGTTCGCCAAAAGAGCGCACTTTGGATAAAGTTATGTGTAGCCCGCTCGCAATCACTTGAAAGGCTGTGCGTTCGCCAGCCCTGCGATGAAGGAACGCGATCCCATGCCTTACACTGCTGTGGCAACCTCAACCACGCCCGTCTTGATCATTTACCTGCTGGATATCAGCGGCTCGATGGGGCAGATGCTCGGCGATAAGCGCCGCATCGAGATCGTCTCAGACGCGCTTCAAGAGATCGCCACCGAGATGGTCGCGCGCTCGACAAAAGGCGAGTTGGTCGCGCCGCGCTACCGCTTGGCGATCTACGCTTACGAATCACAAGTGCATGACGTGCTAGGCGGCATTCGGACCATTGATCAGTTCGTGCGCGATGGCATCCCAGAGTTCTCGCCGCGCGGCGGCACTAACACAGCTGCCGCTTTCCTCGCCGCTGAAAATCTGCTGGCGCAAGAGCTGCCCTATATTCAGGCCCACCCTGCCCCGCTCATCTGCCACATGACCGACGGCGAGTATCAGGGCGACGATCCGACGCCGATCGTGCAGCGCATCATGCAGATGGGAACGCAAGACGGCAACGTCCTGGTCGAGAACATCTTCATCAGCGATAAGATCCTGAAGCAGCCTATTGAAGATGTCTACTCTTGGCAAGGCGTGCTGAGCGAAGCCGATCTCGCCAACGACTACGCACGGACGCTCCTGCGCATGTCCTCGCCTATCCCTGAGAGCTATCGCCTTGAGATGCAGGAATTCGGCTACAACTTGCAGGCCGGCGCGCCGATGCTCTTCCCTGCTCAGACGCGCGAGCTGATCCGCATGGCATTCACCATGAGCGGCGCGACGCCCGTCGCCTGAGTTGCTGAGCGCAATCAGGAAGGCAGAGCGCACGTGCCGCACATCGTCACGCTGAACCAAGAGACCGATACGCCTGCGCGTCGCGAATACATCGGCAGCGTGGCGCTCACTTACCTCTACGACCGCTCGCGCGACTCGCAGCAAGCCGGCGGCCGTGGGCAGGATTTCATCGCTTTTTGCGGCAATGAGAGGCGGCTTGCTTTCGCGATTTGCGATGGCGTCAGCCAGTCCTTCCATGGCGATCTCGCCGCGCGCTTCTTGGGCGAGAAACTGGTGGGTTGGCTCGCCGAGCTGCCTTTCCCCGATGACGCCGAGACGTTCCGCGCTGCGCTCAGCGCGCAGCTTGCCGCCTGGCAACTTGAGGCAGAAGCGCTGATCGCCGCGCAGCCGATTCGACCCGATCTGCCGCCGCTGTTGCGCGACGCGCTCATGCGCAAGCGCGAGAACGGCAGCGAGAGCATGTTCCTCGCCGCGTTGATCGATCACACAGCAGGCGCGCTCGCCGCTTGCTGGATGGGCGACCTGCGCCTGCGACTATTCGACGATAAAGGCGAAGAGCTGCCGCTGCCTGAAGCGCGCTGGGAAACGCGGCAGCGCTGGTCAAGCCGCTTTGGCGCCAAAAACGGCGCGCCGCAAGTCTTGCTGATGGCGCTACATGGTGTGGCGCGCCTGACTGCGCATAGCGACGGCTTCGGCAGCCGCTCGGACATGCTCAAGCGCTTCACGCTTGAGAGCTTGGACGCGCTCGCCGATGAGCTGCTCAGCTTGCCCACCAGCGACGACCTCTCTTTGCTCGACGTCGTGCTCAATAGCGCGCCAGAGCCGCGCGCGCCTCTGGAGACGCCCTTGCCGCAGCACGTGCAAGGCGAGCCTGCGCTACGCTGGCAGCCTGTGGCAGGCGCGGAATGGTATCGCGTCTGGCTGGAGAGCGAGCGACGCTCTTTCACAGTTGACGTCCTAGCCTCTGAGTCGCCGACTTTTCTCTTGAAAGCGCCTGAGGGCGTCTACACTTGCCGCGTGCAAGCGCTCAGCAACCATCGCGCGCCGAGCGCGCTCAGCGCGGCCGTGCAATTGGAGAGCGCGCTTCTGCCAGAGCCCGATATCGCGCGCCGCGCCGAGCCGATGCACACTAAGCCCGCCGCGCTCGAAATGCTCGCTCCAGCGCAGGCGAGCGCGTCTGCGGTCGGTCAGCCAAGAGCAGTCAGCCAGCTGAAAAAGGAGACGCCCGCAGCCGCTGAGCCGTTCGCTTGGCGCTTGGTCACAGCAATCGCAGCGGCGATCTCGGCAGGCGTGGCGATTGTTTGGTACTTCGTTCACATGCGGTAAGGCGAGGCTATGAGTCGGGCGCACATTCGCGTTGAGGTCAACCAGAGCATTGCGATCAACGGCATCACGTATCGCGTGGCTGAGCATCCTGCGCTGCCGGGCATTCCTTACGTGCAGCGCGGCGGGCGCGGCTTCGTCATCCAAATCATCGCGCCGAATGCTGACCGCATGGCGCTCAAGTATTTCAAGCTCAAGTACCGCGTGCCGGAGCTGGTCAAAGTGGCCGAGATGCTGCGCCAATTTGCCAATCTGAAAGGCTTGCGCGCCGCGCAGCGCACGGTCTTCACGCAGCGCACGCACGCCGACCTGATTGCGCAGTATCCCGCGCTCGATTATGGCATGTTGATGCCGTGGCTGCCCGGCGTGACGTGGTGCGATGTGATCAACACGCGCACGGCGCTCTCGGCAAGCGAAGGCGTGCGTCTGGCGCGCAACTTCGTGGAGATCGTGGCGAGCCTTGAAGCGCGCAGCGCTGCGCATTGCGATATCGCCGGCGCTAACGTCTTGGTCGAGCGCAAGAGCGGTCAGGTAGAGCTGGTGGATATCGAAGAGATGTACGCGCCGAACATGCCTGCGCCCGTCGAGATGCCGATTGGTCAGGATGGTTACCAGCACGCCGCTAGCCGCCAAAACGGACAGTGGTGCGCCGAAGGTGACCGCTTCGGCGCCGCTATTTTGATCGCCGAGATGCTGGGCTGGACTCATCCCAAGGTGCGGCAATTCAGCGCGGATGAACACTACTTCGCTGGCGCCGAGATGCAGGACGCGAGCAGCACGCGCTACAAGCTGCTGCACGAAGTGCTTGCCGAGCGCTTCTCGCCGCGCTTGGCTGAGCTACTGTGCGCTGC
>JAGHYP010000247.1 GCA_017743585.1 Chloroflexota bacterium | reverse complement strand
AGATGTGTATAAGAGACAGGAGCAGGTCGGTGCGCGGCAAGCCTAGCGCAACAAAAATTCAAGAGATCGCAGGCGAGAAACACCGCTCGCCTGTGATCGGTCTCCACGCGCTCTCAAAACCTTCGCAGAACAGGCCATCTGTGCTACAATTTGGGAGCGTCAGCCTGTCTCATCGAAGGAGATAAGTTTGGCAGCAACTCAGCTTCACCTTTTTGAAGTGGCAACCAAAACTTACCATCAGACAGTTTCTTTTCCGAGCCGCGCAGTGGATATTGGCGACGTCACATTCCTTGATGGGCAGAAAGAACCTGTTCACCGTTGGTTTCGCCTGACGCCAAGCTATTCGCCCGCCCTTGTGCGCTTTTTGATAGAGCATTTGGATTGCAACCGAACCACGCTCATCCTCGATCCGTTTTTAGGCAAGGGCACAACGCTCATCGAGACAAAACGGCATGGATTGCCTGCAGTGGGCATAGAGCTCAATCCTCTTTTGAAACTAGCGGCTGAGTACGCGCTCACTTGGGAAGTGAATGGAGCAGAGCTTGAAGCCTTTGTGCGCTCACAGCTCGCTCGAATCCGTGCTGCAATCGCACAGCACCACCAAAAGTCGCTTGAAGAAGTTGTCGCCAGCTATGGCTTGCGCTTACCCGCGATTCACAATGTCTTCCGTTGGTGGCGTCCAGAAGTTTTGAAGGACTTGCTTCTGGTCAGGCGTGAAGTTTTCTCTATCGAAGAGGTGGCTTACAGACAACTGTTTTGGCTTGCGCTCGCTGCGTGCGCTCTGGACTGCGCTAACGTGCACCGCAACCATCCGACAATCACTTTTGACGATGATCACACACGCCAAATAGACGTGCTGCGCGATTTCGAGGCAAAAATACGCCGAATGACCGATGATCTATGCGATCTTGCTCTGTCAAGCGCAGACTTTGGACAAACTTCAGTGATCTTGGGCAACAGCGTACATCTGGCAGACTATGTGTCGCAGGTAGATCGTGTCATCACTTCGCCACCTTACCCAAATCGCTTCAGCTACGTCCACACCACACGCCCGCAGCTCTTTTTCATGGAAATCTTCAACGCTGCTCACCAGTCTGCCGATCTGGACTGTCAGGCAATTGGCGGCACGTGGGGCAGGGCAACTTCAGAGCTGTACGCAGCGCATCTCGAGCCTGAAGCAGCTATTGCTTCAATTCTCCAGCCGCTGAGTCTTGAGCTGCGGCAGCGCAGCCAGCTCATGCACAACTACGCAATAAAATACTTCAACATGCTTTATGCACATATTGAATCATTGCGAAAAGTAGTGCGTCGTCCATTTCGCGGCGCGTACGTCGTGGGCAACTCTAGACTCTCAGGAGTGGAAGTTCACACAGATGTGCTCTTGGCAAGGATGTTCGAGCAGTGTGGTTTCAAGGTTGACGAGATTTTGATTCTTCGCAAGCGCGGCGGTCGCAAAAAGCTATTTGAGACAGCTGTCTGCATCAGTCTCTGAGTTACATCAAGTCAAAAATGCTCTGCATTATCGGTCGGATGAGCACCTGCTCTTGCTGCAAAAAAGCGCCAAGATCAAAATCCGTCAGCTTTTTCACGAACTCGAATGCGGCATGTCCTTCGTGTAACTGCCAAGACTCGCCCAAGCGCAACACAGGACTTTTGAGAGAGGTCGTGCAAAAATTAGCATGACTGGCTCAATCTCTCGCGCTTTCAGCGCTAAAGCCATATCATAGTCTGCTTGAATGTGCTTTGAGTCGCCGATTTGATAGCAAGAACGCACTTCGAAAGCAGTGCCAACTTTGGTAAGATCGAGCAGCGCAATCAGGCGCTCACGATCGGCGGGCTGAAGTGCAGCATGAGGTGTCATACCATCAGTTGAGCGCCTTCGCTTCCTGCCATCAATCTCTAGGGTGAGAGCAAGGCTGCTTCTGGGGAGCTGCAACTGCTCCTCTAGCAAACGCAAAAATAGCGCTTGATATAAATCGCCTAGCTTACGATGTAAGCTGGTGATCAAATTCCCGCCAATGCGCGCTGCAATATACTTCGGTGTAGACAAGAAAAAGGGTGCAAATGCTGGGTCGCTCTCCAGCATCCTTGCGAAGTCCTCTTTCGTCTGCACGCCTTCAAAGTGCTTGAACGGGTCGAAGTTGCGAACTTTCCCCAAATTCTCGACGATGATGGCGCGTAAGCTGTTCTGAAGTGCTGGAATAGTTGCTCTCTCGGACATGAGTGCGCTCTTCGTTACCATGATGCTCCCATGGATATTGTATCAAGTAGCGGATGGAGTTTCTCAAAGTTATCACAAAAGCGCTTTTTGCTTTACTCATCATTAAAGTTAAATTTAGGGCGCTTTTCTCATCGGATGCCTGAAGGCTGCGCAGAGTGGCAGCGCGCGTTTGCCTTGATGGCGCTGCCGCTCGCCGCTGGGCGCGACTGAGCTGCTCACAAGCTGAATTCGTGAAATTGATGAAGATGCGCTACACTTGGCGCATCTTCGCCCCTCAGGAGTTCGAGAGACTGTGCGTGTTTTAATCACTGGCGGCGCAGGCTTTCTTGGCTCTCACTTGGCGGATCGCTTGCTGGCGGAAGGCCACAGCGTGATCGCCATGGATAACCTGATCACGGGCAGTACGGATAACATCCAGCATCTGATCGGGCGCGCGGATTTCACCTTCATCCGTCACGACGTCACCAACTACATCTACGTCAGCGGTCAGTTGGATGCTGTGCTGCACTTCGCCTCGCCTGCCAGCCCGGTTGATTATCTGAAATATCCTATCCAGACCTTGAAAGTTGGCGCGCTCGGTACGCACAACGCGCTTGGCTTGGCGCTCGCCAAACGGGCGCGTTTCTTGTTGGCGAGCACCTCAGAGGTTTACGGCGATCCATTGGTGCATCCGCAGCGCGAGGATTATCACGGCAACGTGAACACCATCGGGCCGCGCGGCGTGTACGATGAGGCCAAGCGCTTCGCCGAGGCGCTCACAATGGCGTATCATCGCTCGCACGGTTTGGATACGCGCATCGTGCGCATCTTCAACACCTATGGCGAGCGAATGCGCCTCGATGACGGCCGCGTAGTGCCGAATTTCATCGGGCAAGCGCTGCGCGGCGAGCCGTTGACAGTCCATGGCGATGGCTCGCAGACGCGCAGCTTCTGCTACGTCAGCGATCTGATAGAAGGCATCTATCGCCTGTTGATGCTGCCGCCATCTGAGGACGCTTCGCTGCCTATCAATCTGGGCAACCCGCTCGAGATGTCCATCCTAGACCTCGCCAAGATCATCAATGAAATGACAGGCAATCCTAGCGGCATCACTTTCCGCCGCATGGATCGCATTGAAGGCGATCCGCAGAGGCGCCAGCCAGATATCACGCGCGCGCAAGCGCTGCTCGGCTATCAGCCCACAGTGTCGCTGCAGGAAGGTCTGGCGCGCACGATAGCGTACTTCCGCTCGCGCGTCAGCGTTACAAGTCCGTCGTGCCATGCTTAGGATCGCGCTGAGCCTGAAGCGGCCAGCCAGCGCCTCAATCTTATGGCTAGGCACTGCCATTGGCGCAGGCGCGCTTGCAGCGCTGCCGCTCGAGGTCGCTTTTTTGTCCCTAGCGTGCGCGGCGCTTGGCATTTTGAGCCTAATCGATCTGCGCGCGGCAGTGACGGCTACTTTGGTGTTAGCGCCGATGAAGGCGCTGATCGAGACCGAGGCCGCTGTGCGCTTGCCGCTAGATATCGGACAGCTCGCTTTCGCTTGGACGGTCGCACTGTGGCTGCTCAAGCAGATCGCGGCGCAGCGGCACATCGTCCTACCGCGCCTGAGCCTCTTGCTGCCGCTGAGCGCGTTCATCTTCGCAGCGTCGCTCAGCCTGCTGACGGCTGAGTCGGTCGGCGCGACGCTGAAAGAGCTGATCAAGTGGCTGCAAATCGCGCTCATGGCGCTGATTGTCATGCCGTTGTGCCAGCAGCACGGCGTCGCTTGGCTGCTCAGCGCGCTGCTGGCGGCAGCAAGCGTGCAAGCGCTGATCGGCATTTATCAGTTTGCAGGCGGCTCAGGCGCGCCGCACCTGTGGATACTCGACTATCGCCATTTCCGCGCCTTCGGCAGCTT
>JAGHYP010000246.1 GCA_017743585.1 Chloroflexota bacterium | reverse complement strand
ACCAAAGTGTCTCCTGTGCCGCCGTTGCGCCGCGATGAGCATAGCGCAAGCTGTAAGGCGCCGCAAGCGGCTTCTCGGCTGCAAATGCTTGCCGTTCAGCGCGATATTCGCGCGCGCTACACAAAAGTCGCGTCGCTATCAGCGCACAGCGAGGCTCGCGCCGCCGCCCGGCGACTTGCGCACCTCACTGTGTGTCACGATGCGAATTGGCGATTGGGCAGGCGATATTCAATGCGGCGCGGGTTGCGGGTGGGGCCCTGTGCGGCGGGCCGCCGAGAAATTCAACCGCCTCAGCTCACTTAGGCACGCCCCAGATGCGGATGGTGCCGTCACCTGAGCCCGAGGCGATGAAGCGTCCGTCAGGCGACCACGCCACTGAGTTCACAACCCGCGTGTGTCCTTCAAGCGTCCGCAAGAGCTGCCCTGTCTCCGCGTCCCATACCCAGACCATGAATGATGCGCCTGAGGCGAGGAAGCGCCCGTCAGGAGACCACGCCACAGAGCGTACTATGCCTGTATGCTCCCTGAGTACCCGCAGGCGCCGTCCTGTCCTTGCGTCCCACACGCGGACTGTGTTATCAGCTGAAGCTGAGGCAAGGTAACGCCCATCGGGCGACCAGGCCACTGAGTTCACCTCGTCTGCGTGCCCTTCAATCGTCCGCAAGCGCCGCCCTGTCTCTGCGTCCCACACGCGAACTGCGTTGTCCCACGAACCTGTGGCGAGATAGCGACCATCAGGCGACCATGCTACTGACAATACTGGGTCTGCATGACCTGTGAGCGTCCGCAAGTGCTGCCCTGTCTCTGCCTCCCAGACGCGGACTGTGTCGTCCCACGAGCCTGAAGCGAGATAACGCCCGTCAGGCGACCATGCCACTGAGTCCACGCTGCTCTCGTGACCTTCAAATGCCCGCAGCAGCTGTCCACTGACAGAGTCCCATATGCGGACTGAGTTATCATCTGAGCTTGAAGCAAGGTAGCGTCCGTCAGGCGACCATGCCACTGAATGCGCTAAATCTATATGCCCTTCAAGCGTTCCAGCGAGCGTCCCAGATGCTGTGTCCCAGACGCGAATTGTGTTGTCACTTGAGCCCGAAGCAAGGTGTCGTCCATCAGGCGACCACGCCACTGAGGATACCCGACTCGTATGTCCTTCCAGTGTTTGCAGAAGCTGTCCGTTCACAGCGCCCCACACGCGGATTGTGCCGTCACTTGAGCCTGAGGCAAGGTAGCGCCCATCAAGCGACCACGCCACTGAGCTCACACTGTCTGTATGCCCTTCGAGGGTTTGCAAGAGCTGCCCTGTTTCCCCGTCCCACACACGGACTGTGTTGTCACTTGAGCCGGAAGCGAGGTAACGACCATCAAGCGACCACGCCACTGAATTCACGTCGCTCCCGTGCCCTTCAAGTGTTCGCAAGAGCTTTCCTGTCTCCCCCTCCCATATGCGGATTGTGCTGTCGTCTGATCCTGAAGCGAGGTAACGACCATCAGGTGACCACGCAGCTGAGAGCACAGCGGTTGTATGCCCTTCAAGCGTCCACACAAGCTGCCTTGTCCACGTGTCCCATACACGGACTGTGCGATCCCATGACCCTGAGGCGAGGTAACGTCCGTCAGGCAACCACGCCATTGAGGATACCCAGCTCGCATGCCCTTCAAGTGTCCACAAGAGCTGCGTTGTTGTCGTATCCCAAGCACTGATGTTCCATGAGCCTAGGGCGAGGTTGCGTCCATCAGGCGACCACGCCACTGAGAGCGCGTAAGTGTTCTCGCCAACTAAGCGCGGCGTCTGCTCGAAATTCTCCACGTCATATAGCCAGATGCCGATGCCGCTCGCCACTGCCAGCGTCCTTCCATTCGGCGAGTACTGTATCTGTTCAATTCTGCCGCGTCCGAGTCAGAGCAGCTCGGTCACGCGGCCCATGTTTTCAGCAGCGATGGGCTCGGGCGTCGGCGTCAGCCTTGGTGCGGCGGGCGCTGCGCTGTAGCTCGATAGAAAAATAGTCAAGGCTATCACGCCTACGCCGATCAGATGAACAAGAGACGCTCGCTTCAACATACCTTTACCTCCCGCCGAAGCTCAATCTTGAAAATTTCCTGCGCCGCCATTGCGCTAGGATGAGTATAGCGCAAGCTGTAAGGCCTGCAAGTGGCTTCTTAGCTGCAAACAATTCCTGTTCGGCGTAATGCTCGTGTGTGCGCTGTGCGCGGCGTACGATAAACTTTCGGGCGCCTTGCGACGCGCGCCGCTGTTAGCGCGCAGCGAGATTATCATTCCCAATGCGCACTTCACGTGAATTGGGATGCGCGTCGGAAAATCATTGGTGGCGTCCGGCGCGCTGCGGGTTGCGCTACAATTGAGGGCGCGAGGACCTCAGGAGACGTGATCAATGACCTTACCGACAAAGATGAAAGCGATTCTAAAGGCTGAGCGCGGCGTTGGCTTGCGCTACGTCGAGGATTATCCCGTGCCTTCGCTGCAGCGCGGCGATGTGCTGGTCAAAGTGCAAGCGGGCTCGATCTGCGGCACGGATATCCACATCTACAAATGGGATGAATGGGCGCAGCGCCGCTTGAAGCCTCCGCTTGTGGTAGGGCATGAGATCACGGGCACAGTCGTCGCTGTCTCGCCAGAGGTGACGCACGTGGCGATTGGTGATCAGGTCTCGCTAGAGAGCCATGTGGTGTGCAACAACTGCTACTTCTGCCGCACAGGTCGCGCGCACTTGTGCGAGAAGACGCAGATCATCGGCGTGGATCGCGATGGCGGCTTCGCTGAATACATCGCCATTCCCGCGCAGAACGTCTGGAAGAATCCGCCGAATTTGCCGCTCAGCATCGCGGTCATCGAAGAGAACCTGGGCAATGCCGTGCATACCGTGATGGCGCAGGATGTCTCGGCAAAGTTCGTCTTGGTCACAGGCTGCGGGCCGGTTGGCTTGATGGCGATTGCCGTCGCTAAAGCGGCGGGCGCGCGCGCCGTGATCGCCACAGATATCAGTCCGTATCGGCTTGCTCTGGCGTGCCGCATGGGCGCTGATCGCGTGGTGGACGTGCGCCATGAGAATTTATTGGCAGCGGTCGAAGAGATCACTGGCGGCGAGGGCGTTGACGTGCTGCTGGAAATGTCAGGCGCGCCGAGCGCCATCAACGAAGGCTTCGCGGCGCTCAAAGAGGGCGGCGAGGCGGCTTTGCTGGGCTTGGCGCCGAGCGCTTTCACCTTCGATCTGAACGCGCATATCGTCTTCAAGGGCGCGATCGTGCGCGGCATTGTTGGCAGGCGCTTGTGGGAGACGTGGTATCAGGTGCGCAGTTTGCTGGAATCAGGCGCGCTGCGGCTTGAAGGCTTGGTCACGCACACGTTTCCGATGCACGACTTCGAGCAGGCCTACCAGACTTTCATGAGCGGCGAGAGCGGCAAAGTTATGTTGATTCCTTGATCCTCTGAGATGCGCTGCGCGCGCTGAGCGCATTTACAGCGCATTCCGCATTTCGGTTGCAACTTACTTGCTAAGCCTTACAGCTTGCGTTATGCTTATCTTCGGCGCAATGGCGGCACAGGAGACACTTTGGTGGCAGACCTGATCGGACGACAGCTCGGTCAATACACCATCACCGCGCTGCTCGGCAGCGGCGGCATGGCAACCGTCTACCGCGCCCAGCAAGCCAGCATCAGGCGCGACGTCGCTATCAAAGTCATCGAGACCAAGCTGACCGCCAACCCCGAGCTCATCAAGCGCTTCGAACGCGAAGCCCAAACCGTCGCCGCCCTCGATCACCCCCACATCCTGAAAGTCTTCGACTTCGGCACTCAGGACGACCTGCTCTATCTGGTGATGGAGCTGAAGACGGGCGGCAGTCTGGCGGCGCGCTTGAAGGCGAGCGGCAAGCTGAGCGCTCAGGAAGTGGCGCGCTACCTCGACCAGATCGGCGCGGCGCTCGACCACGCACACAGCCGCGGCGTGATCCACCGCGACCTGAAGCCGCAGAACGTGCTGCTCGATCAGGACAACAACGCGATCCTGAGCGATTTCGGCATCGCGCGGATCGCCGGCGACATGACGCGCATGACCCGCAGCGGGATGGCGATGGGGACGCCGTCGTACATGGCGCCTGAGCAGTGGTA
>JAGHYP010000245.1 GCA_017743585.1 Chloroflexota bacterium | reverse complement strand
GAGGTAGCTGAAAAGCGCTACGACCAGCTGGAAATGAGGGAGTACATCCGCCTACTTGAAGATAATCTCGATGCAGCGCAGCTTTACCGCATCATCCTGCGCGATGTGGCAGGCTTGCGCTACGACCGCACTTGGACACTGCTCGAATCGCTCACGAACTACGAAGGCATTCTCGCTCAGATACAAGCGGACGAGAAGCTGCGGGATGGCGAGCTGCGCTTCCACTCTTGGCTCTCGCTTGAGTTCATTACCACCGAGCTGACCGCCTCGCCTGCCACCACTGGCCTACGCACCTCGCTGATCGGCTCGCTGTGGGTGATCATCCTGACGATCTTGATCGCGTTGCCGCTCGGCATCGGCGCTGCCATCTACTTGGAGGAGTACGCTGAGAAAAATCTGCTCAACGCCGTGATCGAGACCAACATCCGCAATTTGGCAGGCGTGCCGTCCATCATCTACGGCATGCTCGGCTTAGCGATCTTCGTGCGGGCGCTTGAGCAGTTCACCAGCGGCGCGTTTATTGGGATCACTGACTCGAACGGACGGACAGTCATCTCTGCCGCGTTCACGATGGCGCTCTTGATCCTGCCCGTAGTCATCATCAACGCGCAGGAAGCCATTCGCGCTGTGCCGTCATCCATTCGCGAGGCGAGCTATGGCGTCGGCGCCACCAAGTGGCAGACCATTTGGCGGCAAGTGCTGCCGGCAGCCTTCCCGGGCATCCTGACAGGTCTGATCCTGTCGGTCTCGCGCGCGATTGGCGAGACAGCGCCGTTGCTGGTGGTCGGCGGCTTGACCTTCACGCTAATCGATCCAAACGGGCCGTTCTCCAAATTTTCCGTTGTGCCGATTCAGATCTACAGCTGGACAGCTGACCCTGCTGTTGGTTTTCGGAACGTGGCGGCCGCTGCGAGCATCGTGCTGCTGGCAGTTTTGCTGGCGTTGAACGCAACCGCTATCATCCTGCGCCAGCGCTTGAGGAAGAATCTAGGGATGTAACTTATGAGCCAGAACGGAACAGACTACGCCGTACAGCTCAAACACCTGAGCGTCTATTACGGGACGCACAAAGCGGTTGAGGATATCACGCTGGACATTCGGCGCAGGCAGATCACTGCCTTCATCGGGCCGTCAGGCTGCGGCAAAAGCACTGTGCTGCGCGCCATCAATCGAATGAACGACCTGATCCCAGGCGCGCGCGTGGAGGGCGAGGTCATCTTTCGCGGCCAGAACTTGTATCAGCCGGGCATTGATCCCGTCGAGGTGCGGCGCCGCATCGGTATGGTCTTCCAGAAACCGAACCCGTTCCCCAAGACCATCTACGATAACGTCGCCTACGGCCCGCGCATCCTCGGCATACGCGATAGGCGCACGCTTGATGAAATCGTCGAGGCTAGCTTGCGCGCTGCTGCTTTGTGGGACGAAGTGAAAGACGACTACAAAAAGAAGAGCGGCCTGGCGCTCTCAGGCGGGCAGCAGCAGCGCCTGTGCATTGCGCGCGCGCTCGCCGTTGAGCCTGAGATCATCCTGATGGACGAGCCCTGCTCGGCGCTCGATCCAATCTCAACGTTGCGCATTGAAGACCTGATGCGCGAGCTGAGCAAGAACTACACCATTGTGCTAGTCACGCACAACATGCAGCAAGCCTCGCGCGTCTCAGATATGACCGCATTCTTCCTGAGCGATGAGTCGCGCACTGGCAGGTTGATCGAGTATAACCTGACCACGCAAATCTTCACGCGCCCTGCCGATAAACGCACTGAAGATTACATCTCAGGCCGCTTCGGCTGATCCTTCGCAAAAGTCTGCTCGCTGCGGCAGGCTCCTGCTTCAGCGTCGTGTGTTGCGCCGTCGCCTAGACTCAGTGAACGACTCGGCTTCTGTGTCGCGCTCTTCAGCCGTCTCCGGCTCTCGAGCTTCTGCTTTCACGTCAATGACTATGCCGTCGTCATCGCTTTGGACGTGAAACTTGCTGCCGAAGCGCAGTTGCCGCAAATGCTCTACAACGGCGTCTTCAGGCGAGAGGCTGTTGAAGAGCATGATCGCCAGCCCGAAGATCGCCACATCGTCTAGGATGCCCAGCAAGCGGAACAAGAGCGCAGGCACCAAGTCCAGCGGCGAGACCGCATACGTGATGGCAAGCACTGGCAGCACCTTCAAGGCCAGACTGACGCGATTATCGCCGAAGAGCAGCCATGCAAGGCGGAGCTGTTCCCAAATGCGCTCAAGCGCGCCGAAATTGCCTGCGGGCAGCGGCACTTGCACGCGTTTTTTCTTCTGTCTAGGCAATGTTCTACACCCCTAAACGCGCTCAAGCTGCGCGATGCGCCTGATGAATGCTTCCGTTGCTGCAAAAACTGTCTCGCACTCCACGTCGTTAGTCAAGATGTGGTCAGATCGCTCCAGTGTGAGCGTCTCAACTTGTGCATTGGCTAAGCCTGCTTGAATGAGCGCCATATTTTTGTACGGCACAGTCTGATCTTGCTTGGAGAATATGAGTAGAGTCGGCACGCGCACCTGCGGCAGGCAGCGCTTCACCTCGATCTGCAATTTGTGCAGCTCGGCGATGCCTGCCGTGCTCATCTGGTAATAGGCGACGCGCCCAGTGATCGGCTCGCCGCGCTGTGCCTGCAGTTCGCGGATGCGCGCGTCGAGCGGCGTATCCTCAGGTGAGGAAGTCAGCATGACAGGGCGCACATAGCGCAGATAGTGCGCCAGCCAGAGCGGCGCGTCTAGCTTGAGCGGCGAGCCCAGCACCACAACGCCTGAGACAGCTTCCGCCGCAGCCAGACGCAGCGCCAGCAAGCCACCCATTGAAAGCCCGATCACGAAGAGCTGGTCGCAGTGCGCGCGCAGCAAGTGATAGCCGTCAAGTGCGCTCAGATACCAATCGCGCCACAGGACGCGCTGAAAATGCTCGCGCGAGGTGCCATGCCCATAAAGGCGCGGCACATGCGCGCTGAAGCCTTGCTTGTGCATATGCTGCGCCAGCCATGCCATCTCTTGCGGCGAGGCACTCAAGCCGTGCAAGCACAAGCAGCCCACGCGATTGCCGATCAGGTAGATCGGCTCTGCGCCGCGCATGATCTTCAAGTCTTTCACGATGTGCGCCTTTCTCGTGCGCCACTCTGCGTTGTCAGATTGTCGGGCTAAGTGTAGCACAGTCTTTGAGGAAATTCGAGGCGATGCTGCCTGTGCTATCGCGCGTCACACAGGCAGCAGGCGGATCAGACGAAGTAGCGGTCAATGAGCGGGTTGAGAGCCTTCTCAGGCAACTCGAAGACACCTGCCATAGTGTAGAGCATCGTCAGCGCCTCGCTATCGAGCGGCAGCCCTTGCTCAGAAGCGAGAAACTTCAGCGCAACTTCGATGGTACCAATAATTGCCGATCGATCGGGCGCCTTGTTGGTAACACCCTTCAGCAGATAATCCCTCGCGTTCTGTCCGCGCAGTGCAAGCGCGCGGTCTTGTAACATCTGGACGAGCTGATTGATAGAGAACTGGCGGAAACCTGCCCAGTTGTGCAGAGTGACAACCCGATCCGCCCTGAACGCTGTGCGTAGCAGCAAAAATAGCGCCACGATGTCCAAGTGTGCCTTTGCGATTGTCTCGTTGTATATTTCGTCCGCCATCCAATGTGGCTGCATGATACCCTCCTCTCGCAGCGTCTCACTGCTCGACAGGTTACTTCAGCTTACAGCGCTCCGGCTCGTGCCGCAACCGAACCTCTGCGGCAAAAAGCGCCCCTTTTGCCGCACGCGCTCGGTTGACTGAGCGCGACTCCTGCCCTATACTGGGCTGGGGATGTCGTGTGGGAGAGCTAGGGAGATGTTTCGTGTCAACAGAGCAGCCGAATGAGCAGTGGACTCTCAAGCAGTGGTGCGAGGGCGTCGGCTTTTACGATCCTTCAGCGAGCATCGCAGCGCACTACCGTAGCTTCACGGAACTGGCGCAGAGCTTGCCACGGCGCTTCGCGCTCCAGATCAGCGACGACAAATTCGGGCGGTGGTGGAGCGGATCAAGCAAAATTGCTAGGCGCGATGAAGCGATATGCGTGATCGGCGTCTTGCATCTCGTAGCGCAAAAAATGAGCGCCTGATCTTGAATGGCGTCTACTTTGCCGACCACGCGCGCATCTTCCT
>JAGHYP010000244.1 GCA_017743585.1 Chloroflexota bacterium | reverse complement strand
ATGCCGACAATGGTCTCCATCAGGGTTGAGTCGAGCAACGGCGTGCTGCCGCCGCCGAAATAGAGCGCAGGGTCGTAGCGATGCGCATCAATGAGCGCCGCCAGACGCTGCCCGAAGTGAAAAGTCGTGTTGGGCAGGTCATCGGCGCGGATCAGGTCGCGGTCATCGGCGAGCCAATTGGTTTGCGGCGCGGCGAGGACAATGCGCTCTACTTTTTGCGCGCGCAGCAGGTCGATCAGGTCGCGCGTGTTGGCGCGCTGCGCATCGCGCACCAGCTGCTCTTGCGGCGTACTGCCGCCCGCGCCAAGCATGATCACTGCACCAAGGCCACTCATAAGAGATTGCAGGTATCGCCGCTATCGTGCATTCTGAAGAGGCGGGAGAATCCCACCTGAGACGCCAAACGCCGCCCCTCAGGGCTTTAGGAAGCTCATTAGAGCGGCTGTAACAGGCCGAAATTGCCCTCTTTGCGGCGATACAGCACGTTGATCGTGCGCGTCTCCGCGTTGAGGAACATGAAAAAGTCGTGGCCGAGCAGCTCCATTTGGTCAATCGCTTCTTCTTCGCTCATCGGCAGGACTTCGATCTGCTTGCGGCGCACAATTTGCGGCGTCGGCTCTTCTTCCTCGACGATGCCCTCAGGAGTCTCAGCCGCAGCCAGCTCAGGCTCAAGCAGCTCAAATTTGTCTCCTGCCCGACGGCGGCGCTTGCCTTTGTAGCGGCTGATCTGGCGGTACATTTTGTCAACTACAGCATCAATGGCGGCAAAAGCATCTGCCTCGGAGCGTTCTTCAGCGCGCAAGATCGTGCCGCGCCGATCGCGCACAGTGAGTTGGGCGATGCTCTGATCGCCGCTGCGGCGATGTTCTTCGCTCAGCTCGAGGGTCACTTGGGTGATCGAAGGCAGGTAGCGGTCAAGGCGCGCCAATTTCTTTTCAGCGTAGCTGCGCAGTCGCTCGCCGAGCTCAAAATTTTTTGCGTGTAACTGTATGTTCATAGCTGCAATCCTTCTCAAGAGGGCAAAACAACAATGTCTCACGATGCCGCATCATGATTGATTAAATTATAGCACGGCATGGACGAAACCGAAATGAACGGCACGGCGCCAAGTCACAGATAGCGGTGCATCTCAATGCGCTCGAAGACCTCAAGATAGCCAAAGCGCTGCATCACGCGCCAAGCGGGATGATCGGTCGGCAGGTTTTCCACTTTGGTATCCCGCGCGCTGTGCGTCTTGTGCAGATGATAGAGCAGCGCCTGCACCACAGGCTCGCTGAGCGCGCCGCCGAAGACGAAATGCGTCAGCTGGAAAGGCAGCCGTTGGAAGATCAGCCAGCCGCGCTCAGCGTTGGGCAGCACGGCGTGAAAGCCGCGCAAATTGCCTGAATTGCGCAGCGAGGCTGCCTCTTCCGTCCATGCGGGGCGTTGTGTCTGCTCATACTCGTGCAGCAGCGCGGCGATCTGGGCGCTATCGAGCGGCTCAATCTCTGCACCGGCGATGCTGAGCTGCTCGCTGGGCGCGCCGGGCGGGCGGCGCACGACCATCAAGTCGCGCATAGGCTCAAAGCCGAGTTTGTAAAATAAGCGCGTGGCAGGCTCGTTGCCCCTGATCACTTCCAGCTGGACGCGCCGCGCGCCGCGCGCTCTGGCGTTCTCCAGCATCAATTCCGTCAGGAACTGCCCAATGCGCCTGCCGCGCCGCTCGGGGATGACGCCCAAGCGCGTGATCCAAGCGCGGTCGGCGCGCACACCCAACATGCACACGCCCAGCTCTAGGTTTTCGCCGTCCAGCGCGACGGCTGAGGCGTTCAGGTCTATATCGTAGTCGCGCACGTATTCAGCCATGCGCCTGCCGTTCATCGGCATCGGCACGATGTAATCCACGCGCGCTTGATTGTAGATATCGGCGAGCTGATCGTAAGAATATTGGCTGGCGAGGACGGCAAAAGTCTTACTCCGCGGCAGCTCGGTCGGCTGAGTCGTCATGCGGCGATCCTGTTGCGGCGTGTTGAGCAGATGGTTGCGCAATCGGCTCTGGCGGCGCGAGGAATGCCTCGACCTGAGCTACGAAGCGGCGCGTATCAATCGGCTTGAGGATCACGCCGTGGCAGCCGTAGGCTTTTGCCATGCTGTGTGCTGTGGCTTCGGGCCACGCCGTGAAGGCGATCAAGCGCGTCTTGGCGAGCGCAGGTTGCTGCCGCAGCAGCGCGATCACAGTCTGTCCGTCAATATCCGGCAAGCCAAGATCGATCAGGACAAGATCGGGCGCTGTCTCGAAGATGGTAGTCAAGCCATCTTCGCCGGTCTCGGTCAGGACGACGCGATGGCCGCTGCGACTGAGCAGTTTTGCCGCCAATCTGCCGCTTTGCGCATTGTCTTCGACGATCACGATGACAGCCATGAGCATTCATCCCTTCGCCTGCGCGAGCGTTGCACTGAGTCTACCCGAACTCGCTCGCCGCTGTACAAGTCCGATGTGTAAGCCCGATCTCGTGCGCCGCCAGCAGATCGTGCGTTGGGGGCGGCACCCGTCAAGCCGTCACCAGCGTGCCGACCGACTCGCCCATCACCGCCGCCTCTAACATGCCTTCTTGCCAAAAGTTCAAGACCAAGATCGGCAATTTGTTATCCATGCACAGCGTGAAGGCGGTCATATCCATCACCTCAAGGCGCTTGGCGAGCGCCTCTTGATAGGTCAGCTTATCGTAGCGGCGCGCCTGCGGATTTTTCTTCGGATCGCTATCGTAGATGCCATCTACTTTGGTCGCCTTGATGAGCAGTTCAGCGCCGATCTCCATAGCGCGCAAGGCAGCCGCTGTATCAGTGGTGAAGTATGGATTGCCCGTGCCGCCGCTGATGATCACCACGCGATTTTTCTCCAAGTGGCGGATGGCGCGCAAGCGGATGTATGGCTCAGCGACCTTGTTCATCTCAATTGCCGTTTGCACGCGCGTGGTGATACCCTCGCGCTCTAGAGCGTCGCGTAAGGCGAGCGCGTTCATCACGGTCGCGATCATGCCCATGTAGTCGGCGGTTGATTGATCCATACCGCGCTCGACGCCGATCTTGCCGCGCCATAAGTTGCCCGCGCCGATCACAATGCCGACCTGCACGCCGAGCGCGTGAACGGCCTTCAAGCGGCGCGCCATGAACGCCGCCTGATCGGGATCAATGCCTGTGCCGCCAGCGCCGCTGAGCGCCTCGCCGCTCAGCTTGAGCAGGATGCGCTTGTAGCGCGGCACGCCCTGAGAACTTTCCATGCAGATCTCGCTTCCTCTACACAGTTTCACACAGCAAAAAAGGATCAGGAGCACCCCCTGATCCTTCAACTATTCTGAATCTGAATTCTGAGTCGCCGTGCGCTGCATCGCGCTCACGCCCCTGCGCTATCTGTGCCGCCCTCGCCCAGCTCAAAGCGTGCGAAGCGCCGAATCACGATGTTCTCTTTGACCTGAGCGATCAGCTCGGCTAACACTTCTGAGACTTTCTTCGAATCGTCGAAGAACCAAGGCTGTTCCATCAACACGATCTCTTCATACCACTTGCTCATGCGCCCGTCTACGATCTTGGCGGCCACGGCTTCGCTCTTGCCTTCGGCAACTGCGCGCTCAAGCTGAATTTGGCGCTCTTTTTCCACCACTTCTTGCGGGATATCCTCGCGGCGCAGGTAGCGCGGCGCTGCATTGGCGATGTGCAACGCCAAATCTTTGGCGAATTGGCGGAACTGCTCGTTGCGCGCCACGAAGTCCGTCTCGCTATTGACCTCGACAATCACGCCAAGCCGCCCGTTGTGATGCATGTAGGTCTGTATAATGCCGTCGTTCGCCACGCGCCCAGCTTTCTTGGCTGCGGTCGCCGCGCCTCTTTTGCGCAGGTATTCAGCTGCTTTCTCCAGATTGCCGTTGCTCTCAGCCAGCGCCGTGCGGCATTCACTGAAGCCCGCGCCGGTCATCTCGCGCAGCTGCTTGACCAATTGCGCGCTTATCTCAGCCACAGAACCCCTCTCCTCAGTCTTCGTCTTCGTCCTCAAAGGTGCTGCTGCGCAGCTTCGAGACGGTCGAGGCGCCTAGATAAGCGCTATCGTCCAGCTCGTCTTCGTCCTCAAATGTTGCCGCTGCCGCTTGACTGGTCGCCACCTCTTCCTCTTC
>JAGHYP010000243.1 GCA_017743585.1 Chloroflexota bacterium | reverse complement strand
TTAGGCTTCAAATCCGTCAGGTCGCGCGCTCAGCGAACCAGCCGGTGCGATCGAACGGCGCGAGCGGCTCAGGCGGCGCGCCGCTTGCGCTGCGTCGCTCCTCTCAAGCGCTCGAGCGCTCAAAGAACCACAGCAAAGTGTTGCCGTATTTCCGTTCGTCTATCGGCTGCAAATTTCGCAAGTCCACTGCCTGCCGCTCTTGCGGATCGATCTGCACAATTGCCCAGCCGTCTAAGCACAGATGCTCGATGTTCTCGTCCAGCAGCTGCAGCGTCTCCAGCCACAAGCCGCAATATTGCGGCGGCGCGATGTAGATCAGCTCAAAGCACGCGCGAGGCGCTGCGCGCAGATAGTCGCGCACATCGGCGCGCACAACTTCGGCGAGGCTCTCTAAGCCGACGTGCGACAAGTTCGCCTTGATCGTCTGAATGGCGAGCTTGGCGTTCTCCACGAACGTGGCGTGCGCCGCGCCGCGACTGAGCGCCTCGATGCCGACACTGCCCGTGCCTGCGTACAGATCGAGGAAGTTCGCGTCTACGACGCGCTCGCCAAGAATGCTGAAGAGCGCCTCTTTGACGCGATCCATGATCGGGCGTGTGCCGCCGCCCGGCACGAGCTTCAGTTTGCGCCCCTTGGCAATGCCGCCGATGACACGAATAGGCATGCTCGGTCAGATAGCCAACTTAACTCGCCCCAACCGCTTTGCGCGCGGCGCGAAAGCTGGCGAGCGGCGTTGTGATCGGCTCGGCACAGCCTGTGGAGAGAATGAAGCGCTTGCCGCGCGTCTGCCCAATTGCCTCGCGCGCCATTGCACGTATCTCGATAGGCGCGCCGTGATCGGGCAGGCAGTCTCAGCGCCGCTGGCGTGCGGTCAGGCAGCTCGCCGCTGATGGCGCGTTCAGGCCGCGCGCGCTTGTTCGCGCTCAGCTCAACGTCGCAAGGTGCTGATCGATCATCCGCAGCAGCATCTGGAAGCGCGCTGTGTCATCGCTCGCCTGCTTGGCGCGCTCTGCTTCGATGTACTGACGCACTTTTTGGAACTGCTCACGCGCTTTGTCGTGCTGCTTGGCAGCTTTGTAGGCGAGCGCCAAGCCGTAGTTGGCGTCAATGTGATCCTGACACTCATCCACCAACTTTTCGAACTCAGCTATGGCTGCCTCAGCCTTGCCTGCGATGTGCAAGCTAAACGCTTGCCCAACGCGTCGATCGTACTCAGTGAACTCGGCGCGAACGCCCTTTGCCTTACTTACGTTCTTGCTCTTGCTCACAGCTGCCAAAGACCTCTCGTGCAGCGGATGCTATGATGCTATGCTCTGTTATAAAGTAACTCAGAACGACGAGCGAGGCTAGACTGCGCAGCGCAACGCTGACAGAACGCGCTATGCCTGTTATAATCACGCCGATCTGAGAGGATTGCCGATGCAGCTTTCTGACTATGTACGTATTCTAGAGCGGCGCGGCTGGCTGATCGTGTTGGCAGTGGCGATCACAGCAGGCAGTGCCTTCATCTTCAGCCGCCTGCAGACGCCGATTTACCGCGCTACGCAAAAAATCTTGATCCAGCCTGCGCGCAACGACTTCGGATTGGCGCAGACTTTGAAGCAACTGATGAGCAGCTGGGCGACGCGCCTTGACGCCGACGAGCGGGCCAACGACGTAATCCGGGCGCTCAACCTCGACATGACGCCCGCGCAACTGCGCAGCATGGTCACCATCTCCACCAACTTGGACACGCTGCTCATCAACATCGACGTGGATATGCCCGATATGCAAACCGCCGGCAGAGTGGCGCGCACCTATGGCGAGCAATTCGTGCAGTGGCGCAACGAGTCGAACGCGCCAATCCGCCTTGAGGACCGCATCAATGCCGAGCTGATCGATCAGCCTGCCATCAGCTTGTTCCGTCCGAACACGGCTTTCAATGTGGCAGCCGGCGCGCTGCTCGGCATGTTGATCGGCGGCGGCGCTGTCTTTGTGCTAGAGTACTTGAGCGCGAACATCGTGCGCCGCCGCGAGGACGTGGAGCGCGCGCTGAACTTGCCCGTGCTTGGCGCGTTGCCCGCTGCCGAGTGACCTGTTGAGCCGAACATGAGCGACCTCATCACTCTGAAAGATCCACGCGCTGCTGCCGCTGAGGCGTTCCGCGTGCTGCGCACCAACATTCAGTTCAGCGCGCTCGATCAGCCGATTCACACCCTGCTGATCACTTCAGCGGCAGCCGATGAGGGCAAAAGCGTCACAGCGGCGAATTTGGCAGTGACCATGGCGCAAGGCGGCAGTCGCGTCATCCTCGTGGATGCGGATCTGCGTCGCCCGTCTCAGCACACGATCTGGAAATTGGAAAATGCGCGCGGTTTGACCGACGCTCTCCTCGAAAAGAACCTCGCTGAAGCCCTGCCGCTGCAAGAGACGGTCGTAGACGGCTTGCGCGTGCTGACGAGCGGCACGCCCGTGCCAAATCCTGCCGATTTGCTGGGCAGCAAGCGCATGGAGAGCCTGATCGCGGCGCTCAAGGCGCAGACTGACTACGTGATCTTCGATGCGCCGCCTGTGCTTGCCGCCGCCGATGCGCCGCTCCTAGCCACCAAGCTGGACGCGACCTTGCTGGTCTTGCAGGCGGGCAGCACGCGGCGCGACCATGCGCAGCGCGCCAAAGAAGCGCTGCAGCGCGTCAACGCGCGCATCATCGGCGTAGCGCTGACCAATGCCCCGCGCGATTCATCGCTCAGCCCTTACGGAAAGGTGTGAACCATGAAAGGCTTGATCTTGAGCGGCGGCAAGGGCACGCGCCTGTATCCGCTGACCTACACGCGCGCCAAGCAGATGATGCCGCTCGCCAATAAACCCGTCCTCTTCCGCGTGATTGAGACCGTTCGCGATGCAGGCGTGACCGAGATCGGCATCATCGTCGGCGATACAGCGCCCGAAATTCAAGAGGCCGTCGGAGATGGCGCGCGCTTTGGCGTGCGCGCGACCTACATTCACCAAGATGCGCCGCGCGGCTTGGCGCATGCGGTCCACATCGCGCGCGATTTCATCGGCGACGAGCGCTTCGTGATGTTCTTGGGCGATAACGTGATTCAAGGCGGCATCAGCTCGCTCATCGCAGAGTTCGACAAACATCCCGATTGGAACAGTCAAATTGTGCTGACGCCTGTTGAGCAACCTGAGCATTATGGCGTCGCCAAGCTCGGCCCTGATGGCCGCGTTGAGCAGCTGATCGAGAAGCCGGGACGCAATCCGCGCTATCCGGTAGCGCCGAGCAACCTCGCGCTTGTCGGCATTTATATGTTCGACTCGCACATTTTCGAGGCAGTGCAGCATATCCAGCCGTCTTTCCGCGGCGAGCTTGAGATCACAGACGCAATCCAGTGGCTGATCGATCAAGGCTACAACGTCTTCCCGCATGTGCATCGCGGCTGGTGGATTGACACAGGCAAGCCAATTGACTTGCTACGTGCCAATAGCCTTGTGCTGGAAGAATTGACGCCGTACATCGCTGGCAGCGTGGATAGCGCCTCACAAGTGGATCAGCGCGTGACGGTCGAGCGCGGCGCGCAGATCATCAATAGCATCGTGCGCGGTCCGACCATCATCGGCGAAGAGACGCGCATTGTGAATAGCTACATCGGCCCGTTCACCAGCATTTACCATCACGTCGTGGTAGAAAACTGCGAGATCGAGTACAGCATCGTGCTGGAACACACGATCATCAGCGATATCGAGGGGCGCATTCAAGATAGCCTGATCGGACGCAATGTGGTGCTGAAGCGCGCCGGTTCGCGTCCGCGCGTCTTGTCGCTCACGCTCGGCGACCACAGTAAGATCGACCTGCTCTAATCGCTCAATCAGCCGATCAGCCCCTCGGCAAAGGCAGCCCAGCGCTGCTCTTATCGGCTGAATTCTTTCCAAAATCTATGCCTTTATTTACGTAATTCTATTACAAGTGCGCTATTGTCTTGAGCGTAAGTTTTACGGCGCGCTCTCCATGTTGCGCGCCTGCACGCTATCTAGAATGTGGGGAGAGATTGCCGCCCATGAGCGAGGTGACTGAGCAAAACAACGTAGTGGACACGCCGCCCGCAGTTGAAGCGCAAGCAGAAGCGGAGAGCGCCGAGAGCGCCTCTGCGGAGATATCCCTAGACTGTCTCTTATACACA
>JAGHYP010000242.1 GCA_017743585.1 Chloroflexota bacterium | reverse complement strand
TTCGCGCGCTTCAGGGCGTTGATGAAGCAGCTATATTTGATGCCATTGGCGCGCGCCGCCGCATTGATGCGCGTGATCCACAGCCGGCGCAACTGACGGCGACGCTGGCGACGGTCGCGGTAGGCATACCACAAGCTCTTCATCAGCGCCTCGTTGGCGCGGCGGAAGAGCGCGTGCTTGCTGCCGCGCTGCCCCTTGGTCAGCTTCAAGATCTTCTTGTGGCGGCGGCGCGTTACGTAGCCGCCTTTGGTGCGAGACATGCTCGGGGACTCCTCGATGTGTAGCGGCTCGCTCAGCCGCGCGGCGGATTCGCCTTGTAGCGG
Source organism: Chloroflexota bacterium (assembly GCA_017743585.1). Lineage (GTDB taxonomy): Bacteria > Chloroflexota > Anaerolineae > Aggregatilineales > UBA2796 > CP2-2F. Next base: position 3,842 of record JAGHYP010000242.1, on the reverse strand, counting down.
CTGAGATACGGCGCAAGGCGACGCACTCTGCGCGCGTCGGCTCTAGAGACGGCGATCATGCGCTGGAAAAGACGCTTGGTGCGCTTGGAAGTGCGGCGGCGCAAGTGGCTCTTGCCGCCCTTGGTGCGCAAGAGCAAGCCGGAGCCCGTCACGCGGAAGCGCTTGGCAGTGGCTTTGTGCGTCTTGAGCTTGTATTTCTTTGCCACAGTCCCCCACTCCTGAACAGCACTGGCTGCAAAAGTGCAATGCTTTGCTCACACAGTTTCAATCGCAGTCTCAATCGCTCAGTTGGCAGTCTTCGAGCGCGCTTGTTGCTGCTTCTTCTTCTCTTTGGCGCTCAGCGGCGCCAGCACCATCAGCATCGAGCGGCCTTCCATCACCGGCGGCTGCTCCACCTGAGCCACGTCTTGCAGCGCCTCGACCACTGTATCCATCATCTTTTGCCCCAGCTCTGGATAGGTGATCTCGCGCCCGACAAACTTGACACGCACGCGCACCTTCATGCCCTCGCTCAGCCAGCGACGCGCATCCTTGAGCTTGAAGCCGAGATGAAACTCGTTGGTCTTCAGTTGAAGCTGAATTTCCTTGACTTCAATGACTTTCTGCGCTTTGCGTGCCTCGCGCTCTCGCTTGGAGCGCTCATAGAGGAATTTTTTGTAATCCATCACGCGGCAGACGGGTGGATCGTCTTTCGGCGCCACTTCCACCAAGTCCAAGCCGCGCTCGCGGGCGATCTCAAGCGCCTCGCGCAGCGTCTTCACGCCCAGATTCTGACTCTTGCCGTCTTCGCCCTGCACCACGAGGCGCACGTGGCTCACGCCGCGAATTTGCTCGTTAACGCGATACTCTTCGCTGCTGATACTGACTACCTTGCCCTTTCCTGAGAACTACTGACACGCCGGATGGCGCTCGCGCGCCGCCATGCGCATCCATATTAACACACGGCAAGGGCTGAGTCAACGGCAAATGCGCGTCAGAAACGCCTGTTCGCGCCGCTCGACGCGACCGCGAGCAGAAGCTTCATGCAAAGCCGCTCGCTCTTCGACTGAGGCGATAGGCTTGCGCCAGCCACTTATCGGCGAAATCGAGGTGTATGATGATAATATTTTGTGCGTGTCGTCGTGCGCGCGGGCGCAATGCCAACGCTGCATGGCGACGTTGCACGGCGGCGAAGTGACGATCAGGTCTGCGCCCTCATCCGCACTTGCGAGGTGAGAGAATCGGCGTGGTGGAGCTGGAGTGAGAGAGTTTATGGCAACTTGGACGCCTGATTTGATCGTGATCGGCGGCGGTTTGGCAGGCTGTGAGGCGGCTTTCCAAGCGGCGGAGCGCGGCTTGCGCGTCGCGCTCTATGAGATGCGTCCACAGCGCAGCACGCCTGCTCATCGCACGGATCAGCTGGCAGAGTTGGTCTGCAGCAACTCGCTCGGCTCGAATCTGCCCGACCGCGCACAGGGCTTGCTGAAGAATGAGCTGCGCGCCTTGAACGCGCTCTTGCTGCGCTGTGCCGATCAAGCGGCGGTGCCGGCCGGCGGCGCGTTGGCAGTCGATCGGCAGGCTTTCTCTGAGGCGGTCAGCGCCGCTATTCAGGGCCATCCGCGCATCCGCTTGATCCGCGAGGAAGTGACGCGCATCCCTGAGCAGCCGTGCGTGGTCGCGTCTGGTCCGCTCACCTCGGAAGCGCTCTCTGCCGATATCGGGCGGCTGATCGGCGGCGACTCGCTCTATTTTTACGACGCCATCTCGCCGATCGTAGACGCACGCACCATTGACATGCAGATCGCGTTCCGCGCCAGTCGCTACGGGCGCGGCGAAGACGAGGCGGGCGATTACATCAACTGCCCGCTCAACCGAGAGGAATACGAGGCATTTGTAGACGCCTTGCTGAGCGCTGAGACCTATCCGCTGCACGACTTCGAGCGCGAAGATCCGAGATTTTTTGAGATGTGCTTGCCGATTGAGCAGCTCGCCAAGCGCGGGCGCGATGCGCTCGCCTTCGGCCCGATGCGCCCAACCGGCTTGCGCGACCCGCGCACAGGCAAGCGACCGTACGCTGTGGTGCAATTGCGGCAAGATAACATCGTCGGCACGCTCTACAACATGGTTGGCTTCCAGACAAATCTGAAGTGGGGCGAGCAGGAGCGCGTCTTCCGCATGATCCCCGGCTTGGGCAATGCTGAGTTCCTGCGGCACGGTCAGATGCATCGCAATACATACATCAATGCGCCGCGCCTGCTCAAGCCGACCCTGCAATTCCGCCGGCGCGACGATCTGTTCTTCGCAGGGCAGATCACGGGCGTGGAAGGCTACGTCGGCAATATCGGCACAGGCTGGCTGGCGGGCGTGAACGCGGCGCGATTGCTCAAAGGCGAGCCGTTGCTCGTCTTGCCGCGGACAACTATGCTCGGCGCGTTGTGTTGGTACGTCACACACGCCGAGCCGAGCAACTTTGAGCCGATGAAAGCGAACTACGGCATTCTGCCGCCGCTGGACACTCCGCCCCGCGGCAAGCGCGAGCGCGCCGCAGCCTACAGCGAGCGCGCCTTGCGCGATTTAGCAGCGTTCATTGCACAAGAGCGCGCCCTACCGTGATGCTAGCGGGATATCTCTGAGGGAACGAGCCATGATCGCGCGTGAGAAGATGACCGTCGCTGATTTTGAGGCGCTCTTGGCGCTGCCCGAGAACGCCCACAAGCGCTTTGAGCTGCTGAACGGAGAACTTCGCGAGATGACGCCTGCCAGCCAGCTGCCGACCATCATCGGCGTTGAGATTGTGACGTACTTGCGCGCGTTTGTCCGCGAGCGTGGTCTCGGCGTTGTCACTGGCGCCGATGGCGGCTTTCAGCTCTCGCCCGTTGACCTACTTGTGCCCGATGCGGCCTTCATCGCCAAAGATAGATTGCAAGGCGTGCGCAAGCGCGGCTTCTTTCAGCTCGCCCCCGATCTGGCCATTGAGGTCGTCTCGCCTTCCGACTCGGTCACGGCGATGCAGCGCAAAGCGGCGCGCTACCTGGCGCTTGGAGTCCGCGAAGTCTGGCTGATTTATCCAAGCGAGCGCCGCGCCGATTTATGCTTCCCCGATCCGAGCGGCGAGAGCGATATGCGCGTCAAGCAGCTCAACATCGACGATGCTCTAGAGAGCGCGGCGCTGCTGCCCGGCTTCCGCTTGCCGCTCGCTACACTGTTCGATATCGGCTTGCCGATCCTCGATGAGCCGGAAGAAACCGAGACGGCAGACGAGCGATCTTGACTTGTGGGCAGCAGTGCGCAGCCGCTCGTCTTGACCGCAGGTGGCAATTCCACAGGCGCGCTTGCTTTTGCGGCATCTGCTGGAGCGCGAAGGGGTTCGCGTTGAAGAAGCAGCTGGCAGCAGCGAGGCGTTGCAAAAAAGCCGACTACATTCTGAAGCGTCCAATGCGGGCGAGTGGATCGCGCGTGCGCGCGGCAGGATCAAGGCGCGCCAACTGGAAAGGCACTGCCACGTTCACCATCTCTCTGCCGAGCGCTGGGCTGAGCGATTAGTTTTGCGCCAGAAAATCGGCGACGATCTCAACCACAGCACGATTGCCGAGCGCGTTGAGGTGGACGTCGTCGCCGAAGAAGAGCTGCTGACCCTGTTGAGCGCGCGCGCTGAGCGCGGGCGTTAGGTCGAGGCAGGTCAGGCGCTCAGCAGCGCAAAACGCGAGCAAACGCAAACGCGGCTCTGCCAACTGGTCGAGATACACTGCGCCGAGGTATGGCTCAGTCAGATGGCGATAGACTTCTTCTTTGGTCGGCATCAAGATCACGACAAAACGTCCGCCATTCGACTCGACTAGGTCGCGTGTGCGCAAAATGGCAGC
>JAGHYP010000241.1 GCA_017743585.1 Chloroflexota bacterium | reverse complement strand
CCTATGCCGTGCAGCAGGTCATCGGCAGCGGCCTCGCAGGGCTGCGCGACGGCACGTTTGACGAGGCGGCGCTCAACTGGGTACACGGCATGTCGCTCAGCGCGGACGGCGAGACGCTTTACGTGGCAGATACGGGCAATCACGCCGTGCGCGCTGTTGACCTGCGCAACGGCACGGTCAAGACAGTGGCAGGCACTGGTCAGCAGAATCGCGATTGGCGCAATCGGCTGCGCGGCGGTGCGGCGCTTGAGACGGCGCTCAACTCGCCTTGGGACGTTCACTATCAAGGTGGCGCGGTCTACATCGCAATGGCAGGGCCGCATCAGCTGTGGCGGCTTGATCTTGCGGCAGGACAGGTCGCCCCGTTCGTCGGCAGCGGACGCGAGGGCATTGTGGACGGCGCGCTCTTGGAGAGCGAGCTGGCGCAGCCGAGCGGCATCGTCGGCGCAGAAGGCGTCCTGTACTTCGCCGATGCTGAGTCGAGCGCGATTCGCAAGGTCGACCTGCGCGCTGAGCGCGTCCAGACGATTGTTGGCACAGGGCTGTTCGACTTCGGCGATGTGGATGGAGTTGGCGACGCAGTGCGTCTGCAGCACGCGCTCGGCTTGACGCTCGGCGCGAACGGCGAGCTGTATGTTGCAGATACTTACAATCACAAGATCAAGGTGATCGACCCTGTCACTCGCGAGAGCCGGACGCTGCTTGGCGGGGGCGCAGGCTTCCGCGATGGCGCAGCGCCGCAGTTCTGGGAGCCAGGCGGCATCAGCTATGCGAACGGCAAGCTCTACGTCGCCGATACCAACAACAGCGCGATTCGCGTCGTGGATTTGGCGACTAAGACAGTCAGCACGGTCGTCTTTCCCAACCCTGAGCGCTTGGCGATGACCGCGCCTGCCGCGCCTAGCGATGAGACGCCGCCTGAAGATTTCTTCGGCACAGTCGTGCGCTTGCCGCCTCTGGTGGCAGCGCCCGGCAACAGCCAAATTGTGCTGAATATCGCGTTGCCCGAAGGCTACAAGCAAAACGACCAAGCGCCGTTCACGCTGCGCTTCTACAACAACACCTCTGTGGCGCGTGTGGCAGCCGCCAACAATAACTTGAGTTTGGTCGCGCCGCCGATGCCCGTCAGGATGCCTGTGACGCTCAGCGAAGGCGAAGCGCTCATCACGCTGGACGCCGCTATTTTCTATTGCGAGGCGGTTAACGAGACGTTGTGCTTCCCCGCCTTCATACGGTTCGAGCTGCCCTTGCGCGTCGCCGCTGAAGGCGCTTCTGAGATCGCGATCAACTATCTGCTCGTGCCGCCGCAATTGAATTGATGTGTATGTTCGGGCGAGCGGCGGCAGCTCGTCCGAACTGCTTAGCTTCGCCTATCGCTGGCTCGCCCTGACAGCGTTAAGAGTCGCGCCATTGTAGAGCCTGGCGTAGCATCCCGGTAGGTAAGAGGCAAGTTACCTTCTGCTTGACGTGCTGGCTGCCTTGCAGAAACACCATTCAGCTTGGATCCAAGCAAGCGCGTCTGCCTCTCGCGTTGACCTCGTCACGGAGTGTCACCTGTCTGTTCATGCGCGCGAGAGGTGAGATTGATGGCGAATCGCGGGCGTGAGGTCATCATCAAAGATGCGCAGCGGTTGTTGCGCGCGGCGCTTTTGCTACAATCAAGGCGCGATTCTCTAGACAGCACGGAAAGGACTTCCTATGCCTGCGTTCACTGTATGTGTGGCACAGATGAACATCAAAGACGGCGATCCGCGCAAGAACTGGGCGACCATGCAGGCGTTGACGGAAGAGGCGGCGCGGCGCGGCGCCGAGCTGGTCGTCTTTCCCGAGCTGTGGGATAGCGGCTACATGCTAGAGAAGGCGAAGGAATTCGCCAGTCCGCTGGCGAGCGGTCTATTTGCGCAAGTGGCGGCTCTGGCGCGCACGCAGAAGCTGTTCATCCTCGGCTCGATGCTGGAGAAGCGCGGCGTCGGCGTCTACAACAGCATGGCGATCTTCTCGCCGCAAGCAGGCATCTTGGGCGTCTATCGCAAAGTGCATCTGTTCGAGCCGATGGGCGAGTCGCAATATCTCTTGGCAGGCGAGGCGCCGCTGAGCGTGGACTTGCCTTGGGGGACGCTCGGCTGCGCCATCTGCTACGATCTGCGCTTCCCTGAGCTGTTCCGGCGCTACTTCATTGACGGCGCCAAGCTGATCGTCGTGCCTGCTGAGTGGCCTCAAGCGCGCATTCAGCATTGGCGGGCGCTTTTGCAGGCGCGCGCTATCGAGAATCAGGCGTTTGTGATCGGCTGCAATCGCGTCGGCGAGTACAATGGCACGCGCTTCGGCGGGCACTCGATGATTATCGATCCATGGGGCGAACTGGTGGCAGAGGCAGGCAGCGAAGAGATGCTGCTCACAGTGCGCATCAACACCGATCTGGTCAGCGAAGTGCAGCAGCGCTTGCCCGTGCTGAACGACCGCCGCCCGGATGTCTACGGTCTATAGGCGCTTTCTGCGCGCGCCAGAGTTTGTCGCGGCGCTGATCACTGGGTGGTTTTGCGCCTTGGCGCTCAGCTATGCAAGCGCCGTGCCGCTGGGCGAAGCGCCTGATGAAGTGCCGCACTTCCTGTACGTTCACTACCTGCTGCAGGAAGGTTTGCCCGTCGTCGAAGATAGAGCGACCGTCTTCGCGCGCGGCGATACGCAGCGTGCGCATCCGCCGTTGTATTACCTGATCGGCGCGCTTTTGGTAGCCGATACGAAGCGCGCTGATTTCGCCGAATACATGACGCGCAATCCATTTGCGTCCATCGGCGTGGTCAGCCATGCCAATCAGAACGTCCATCTGCATCGCTTGCGCTATAGCGGCGACTCAAACATCGCCTTTTGGCGGCTGCGCCTGTATAGCCTTGTCTTGGCATGCGGCACGCTGTGGCTGACCTACCTGACGGGCAAGCGCTTGTTCAACGCGCCGCTCGGCTTGGCGGCGATGTTCCTATTGGCGAGCATCCCGACATTTATCCACATCAGCAGCAGCATCAACGATGACAACATGGTCACGCTGATGAGCGCGCTCTGCGTTTATCTGTGCGGGCGCGCGCTGACGGGCGATCAGAGCTTGCGGAACGCGCTGCTCGTCGGCGTGAGCATCGGCGCCGGCATTTTGAGCAAGCAGAACGGCTTCGCGCTGTTCGGCTATGTTGCTTTCACAGCGCTGATCGGTCTGTGGCAGCGCCTGTGGGCTTGGCAGTTCGCCGTTCGCTGGACGTTGAGCGCCTTCGGCGCGGCAGCGCTGCTGAGCAGCTGGTGGTTCGTGCGCAACCTGATGCTGTACGGCGATCTCTTGGCGGTGAATGCGCCGATCAGCTTGTGGGGACGCGGCACTCCTCTGCAGCTGGCTGAGTTTGAGGGCGCTTGGGTCTCATTTTGGATGATCCTAGGCTACATGAACGTGCGCGGCGCGGAGTGGCTCTACCCTTACGTGAACGCGCTGACCTTGCTGGGCGTCGCGGCGCTTGTGTGGCATTTCTTGCGCGCGCGCGCAGACCGAATGCGCCTGCTCTTTCTGGCAGCTTGCTTCCTGAGTTTGAACGCCGTGATGTTCGTAGTGATGCTGCGCGCAGCCTCAGGGCAGGGACGTGTGTATTTTCCAATCGCAGGCGTCTTCGCGCTCTTGCTGACAGTCGGTTTGCGCGCGCTGCTCGGCAGATCGGCGCCGCTGCTGATCGCGCCGATAGCCGCGGCGGCGCTGTTGGCGCCATATCTCTATCTGCCGCGCGCTTACGCAGGTCTGGAAGTTGTCGAGCGCCTGCCAGCTGAGGCGACTCAACTTGAGGTGCGCGCCGAGACGCTCATCTTGCACGCTTACGTGCTGCACAAGCCGAGCATTGCGCGCGGCGAGCCGTTGCGCCTCAGCCTTTACTTCTCGGGCAATCACGCCGAGAACGCGCACTTTTACGCGGCCGCGCTCAACCCGCGCACTGGCGAGCGAATCGGCGGCGTGGATACCTACTTGGGCATGGCGCCAACTGAGACGCTCGACCCCAATGCGCTTTATCACGCTGTGCTGACCATTCCAATGCGCGCCGACCTGCCGCCTGAGCCGCCGATGCAAGTGCGCCTTCAGCTCGGCTGGCGCGTGCCGCGCACTGAACGCGTCCTGCCGCTGCAGCGCGCCGATGGCACGCCAATAGAGAGCCTCGTGGTGGATGGCGCTGTGCTGATGGACTGGACA
>JAGHYP010000240.1 GCA_017743585.1 Chloroflexota bacterium | reverse complement strand
AGATGTGTATAAGAGACAGGTTCTTCATCACCCTAGCGCCGCAGCCGCAAGAAGGCTTCGACGGGCAGTACACCATCTTCGGCGCTGTGCGGCGCGGCATGGACGTGCTGCGCCGCTTGACCAAGCGCGATCCGTCTGATCCTCTGCGCTTTCCCGATCCACCGCCCGGCGATAAGCTGCTGCGCGTTGTGATCACCGAGATACCACCATCAAAGTAAGCGCCGTTGAACTGGCTCTGTCTGCTCTCAAGCCTGCTCCTGCTCGGATTTTTGCTGTGCGCGTACTTGCTGGCGCGGACTCTGGTGCGTCGTATGCCGCCCAGCCCGCCTGAGTCGCCTGAGCGCTATGGCTTGGCGTTTGAGGCGGTCTGGTTTCGCAGTCGCGATGGCCTGCGCATTGACGCGTGGTGGATTCCCGCTGCGCAACCCACGCGGCGGACTGTGATCATCTGCCACGGGCGCGAAGGCAGCCGCGAGCGCGAGCTGCCGCACGCACAGGCCCTGCACAAGGCGGGCTTCAACGTACTGATGTTCGATTTCCGCGCGCACGGGCGCTCAGAAGGGCAGCACGTGACCTTCGGCATGTATGAGAAGGACGATCTGCTGGGCGCGCTTGACTTTTTGGCGGCGCGCGGCATTCAGTCGGCGGGCGTCCTCGGCTTCAGCATGGGCGCGACGACTGCGATCATCGCGGCAGCAATCACGGATCGCATCGCGGCAATCGTAGCGGAAGGCGCAGTGGCGCGTCTGAAACGAACTCTGGCGCGGCGTCTGCGGCGCCATGGCGTGCCGTTGCCACTAGGCTGGTTGCTCGCGGCTTGGGCGTTGGCCTTCGCCACAACAATTGTGCGCGGCAGAGTTGACCAAGTAGATGCCATTCGCTGGATTCCGCACGTTCAAGTGCCAATTTTGCTCGTTCACGGCACAGCAGACGACCTGATCAGCGCGGCTGAGGTGGCTGAGCTTGCCGCGCGTTGCGGCGGGCGCGTTGCGATCTGGCAAGTGGCAGGCGCGGCACATCACGAGGCGGCACAGGTGGCAGGCGCGGCGTTTCAGCAGCGCATGATCGCATGGTTTGAGGAATATCTGCCGTAAGCCGATTGATATCTTGTTAGCAAACCATGATAACGTGCCGCGCTGAAGCGCTTTCGGCCTACTTGAAGTCTATAGCAGACCGTTGTATAATCGCGCAAAACTATGAGAGCAAGTCTATGTTCATGCGTCGTGAGCGCTGGCAGCGTGGAGCGCAAAGGCTTGCCATAGTTGTGTCCCAGTGTGTATAACGAGTAGGCGAGGCATCCAGCGAGGCAGGGTATACTTTATGGCAAGACCGCGACAATTGAAGGGCACGCTTCAAGACTTACACGCGACGCAGCTGCTCCATCTGATCAATCTCGCCAAGAAGACAGGCACACTGCACATTTACAAGGGTGTGCCAACGGGTCGCGAGATCACTTTGGGCGATGGCGAGACCAAACGCCCCGAGCTGCAACCTGGCGAGGAATTGGCGCGAGCAGCTTTCCGCGAGGGAAAGTTGATCTATGCACGGCTGACTAGCCAAAGCGACCACCTCGCCACAGTGCTGCATCGCGCGGGCAAATTGAATGATGAGCAGCATCGGATCATCCTCAGCAAGGCGGCGCACGCCAGCGATAAGGCACTGGCGTTGCTGCTCATCAACGCCAATTACGTCTCGAAAGCAGATATTGTGCAGAGCATACAACGTTACACGCTGGAAGTCATTTACGACCTCGCCAACTGGACGCAAGAGCCGTTCATCTTCGAAGAAGGCGAGCAACCGCCGCCCGATAAGATCGTAGTGCCGATTCCGCTGGAGAATGTGATCATTGAGATGAGTCGGCGCTACAATCGCGATAAGATGCTGATCGAGGCGCTGCCAAATCTTGATTTTGCGCTGCGCCTGCCTGAGGGTGCCGCTGAAAAATTCTCGAAGGTCAAGCTACAATTGAGCGTTGAAGAATGGCGCGTCATCACCTTCATCAATGGCAGGAATACCATTCGGCAGATCGCCCGAGCCTGCAATATGACTGAGATGGGCATTCGGCAAATTGTCTACGGTCTATTGAGCGCAGGCTTGGTAGAATTGGTGAAGCCCGCTGCGCCTGAGCTGTCAAAAGCAGGGTGGCGTCCGGGTCAGATCAATAGCACTATGCCGCAACGACCAGTCATCAACAAGCTAATTGAGCGTATTCGTAGTCTGTGAGACGTAGTGAGAGCAAGTGTTCTCATGCAAGCGTCTATTCGATTCTCAACTCGCCGTGCATTCCACAGCTGAGCAGATAGGGCGGTCACTATGGCAATTCAAACAGTAAAAATGGTCATCACAGGGCCTTATGCATCGGGCAAGACGGAATTCATTCGCACCATCAGCGAGATTGATGTTGTCTCAACCGATACGAAGGTCTCCGAAGGCACCTACGAAGCGACAGTGAAGGATCAGACCACTGTGGCGATGGACTTCGGGCGCATCACCATTGATGACGACTTGGTGCTGTACCTGTTTGGCACGCCCGGTCAGCGCCGCTTTGACTTCATGTGGGAGATCTTGGCAGAGGGCATGCTCGGCTTCGTGGTGATGGTGGATAGCACCAAGCCTGAGACCTTCCGCGAGGCGAAGTCCATCCTTGAGACCTTCCGCGCTTATGCACCAACGCCCTATGTGGTGGCAGCCAACAAGCAGGACTTGGCAGATGCATGGCCCACTGAAGACTTGCGCATTGCGCTCCGCATTGACGATAACGTCAAGCTCCTTCCCTGTGTGGCGACCGATAAGGAGAAGGTCAAGGTCGTCCTCCTTGAGTTGCTCTACTCAATTCTTGAGGAAATGGACACCTAAGCCGCCTGCCAAGTCACGACCTCACAGCCTGCGCTGGGCAGGTGTTTCAGCGCAGGCTACTCATGGGAGCATCCCTCCAGTGACATCTCTGGTGACCGACCAGGGCATCATACATTATGAAGCTTACGGGCGCGGGCGTCCCGTCATTTTGCTGCACGGCTGGATGGAGTCGTGGTCGGTATGGCGGCAGACCATTGAAGCGCTCGGCAAAGAGTTCCGCATGTATGCCCTTGATTTCTGGGGCTTCGGCGAGTCGGTCGGCACAAGCTACACAGTGGACACTTATGTCGAGATGGTCAACCAATTTTTGGATCGGCTCGGCATCGTCAGGGCGCCGCTCATTGGACATTCAATGGGTGGCACAGTCTCGCTCAGCGCTGCCATGCGCTACCCTGAAAAAGTGGTCAAAGTGGTAGTCATCGGCTCGCCAATTCACGGCAGCTCGCTGAACATCCTACTCAAGCTCTCAGGCATCCCTGCTGTTGCTGCTTTGCTCTTCCGTGTCCCGCTGCTGCTCAGCTTCTTCACGCTGATCGGCGGCTACTTGACCACGCCGCGCGCAGGCTATCAATTCTACCGCCAAGTGCGCGCTGAGATGTCTCAGGTCTCGATGCATTCGTTCTTTCAGAGCATCGGCACGCTGCGCCGCACTGACCTGCGTCCGCACTTGAGCAAGGTGCGCCCGCCTACGCTCGGCATTTACGGAAAGTGGGACTTTATCGTGCATCCTAATCAGGCGAAGGTGCTCCAAAAAGGCGTGCCGCACGCCAAGACGTTGCTGTACCCTGACGCCGGCCACCTGCCGATGATGGACACGCCCGATCGCCTGATCAGGGATATCCGCGAGTTCTTGCTCGCCAAGTGAAGCGCGCTCAGCTCTGCAGCACACGCGCAGCACGATATTTGCGTTCTGCTGCCTTAGCGGTGCTGAGGGCAAGCGTGGCGCACTTCGGGCGCGTGACGACTACCTCGCGCCCGATCGCGTCAATGAAGGCGTCAATGTCCATCTCGCGCACTTCGCCGAGCGTCTTGCCGATCAGCATCTCAGTGAGCATCGAGGCAGCTGCTTGCGAGATCGTGCAGCCTTCACCTTCGAAGCTGGCGGCGATCACGCGCTCTTCCAAGTCCACTTTCAGGTAGAGGGTCACGAGATCGCCGCAGCCCGGGTTGCCGCCAGTGATCGAGACGGTCGCGTCTTCCATCTTGTAGCGGTTGCGCGGATTCTCGTAGTGATCTAGCAAGTTCTCGATGTAAAATTGCCTACCCACGCCTCACCTCGCGCCTGCTCACGGACGCTCAATTGGCACACCGACCAAATTGCCCCACTCTGTCCAAGAG
>JAGHYP010000239.1 GCA_017743585.1 Chloroflexota bacterium | reverse complement strand
GCTGATGGAGCATCCTGATAAGTTTGTTCAGATTGCACGCAACAATCCGCCCGTTGCCGAGTTGGTTAAATACGTTTGCAAACAGTTAGAGAGCTAAAGCTATGACGACGCCTGCGAAGAGCCGCTACAAATTCGGACCGACCTACTCTCACAATATCGAGAGCTTGGAGTGCGATGACCGCCTTGGTCGCCTAGAGATCGCGAGGTCGGTGGCGCGCCAAGTCTTGCTGCCGCACCCCGACGACCTGCCCAAAGTGCTGGGCATCTACGGCTCGTGGGGATCGGGCAAATCGTTCTTGCTGGCGCAAGTGATCAGATTGCTCCTTGAGGCGAACCACAGCAACGAGGCGCGGCACGCTCTGCTGCGCGACCTCGGGCAGAGTTACGCTGCAGAGGCAATGCAGCGCCGTTGCATTGTCGTGCCATTCGAAGCATGGCGTTATGAGCTGGAAGGCGATCTCGCGCCGGGCTTGATTGATGCGATCGCGCAGTCGGACACAAAGTTCTCGCTAGATAGCTGGCGTGAAGGCACACCAAAGCGCGCCAATCCGCCATTCAAGCGACAAAATGAGATCAGGAAGGTCGCCAAGGCGCTCACAGAGACGCTGTTGGAGATAGTGGAGACCTTTCACTCAGCGAAAATTCTGACGAATCTGGTGCGGCGGCTCAGCACAGCGCGCGAGGAGATGCGAGCGGAAGCCGAGAAAGAGCGTGTGCGCATTGATCAAGTCCGTGACAAGATGAAGGAACTTGTCGAGGCAGTTCTCAATTCAGTGCACCCGAAAGAACCAGGCGCATCATATCGGCTTGTGGTGGTGATTGACGACCTAGATAGATGTTCGCCTGAGAACATGGTTCGCCTGTTTGAGTGGCTGAAAAATCACCTGAACGTCGGGCAATGCGTGTTCATCATGGCGCTTGATCACGAAGCAGCTGCGCGTGCTATCGTCGGGCGTTATAAGACGTATTTAGGCGAAGATCACGACATCGCTTATGGCTATCGCTACCTTGAGAAGTTGATCGATCTAGAGTGGGAGCTCGAACTCTCGCCGAGCGTGGAGAGCATGGCGCTGCGCGAGATCGGCTTCCAGCAAGGCAACACGCCTAACGGCAATCTATCGCTCGCGGGATTCATCGAGGCGCGTTTAGGGCAAGCCTTTCCCGGTCGTGATGACATTTGGCAGCTGATGGCATTGCGCAGTTTTGGCACGCCGCGCACCATGTTGAAGATCGTGAACAAGTGTCGCCTTGCGCTCGATCTGCTCACTACAGAGGCAGGACAAGCTGCGCTCGCAAGGGTGAAATTCGGACGCGGCGATTATCCTTTTTGGCTCGTGTTGTTGATAGCGATGTACTACAGCCTGAAGCCTTACGAGCTAGGCGAATTCGCGCGCGAGACGGGCTTGCTCTACCGCGTCTTCTCAGGTATCACGAGGGATATCTCAGGCGAAAAGCTCTCAGGTCCGCAGCTGGAGCTGTGTGAGTACGGCATCCGTTTCAGACAAACCTCAAACCTAGCCATGCCGAGTCGTGAGCAGATTCGCTTCCTGCTGGCTGTCATCCGCGAGAATTCGCTCCGAACAACCTAGGTGCTCTCACTGAGCTTCTGACTATCTGTGTAGCCGCTGCTGGCGTCCGCTCTAGCAGCGGCTTTTTCCAAGCGCCTTGCCGAGCAGATCGGCGTGACGCATAATTATCAACGCGCGATACAAACACTTTCGGAATGTGCGTCATGCTCCTCTCGCAATTGCTCGATCAGCTGCCCGATGTGCTTGAACGACCTGCTCAGGATGTCTTGATCAGCGCGCCGGTCAGCGAAGATTCGCGCACAGTGCAGCGCGGCGGGCTCTTCGTGGCGCGGCGCGGCGCAAATACCGACTCGCATGACCTGATCGGCGAGGCAATTGCCAATGGCGCCGCGGCCGTCATCGGCGAGCGCCCTGCTGCGCAGGTGCAGTGCAGCGTGCCATACGCGCAAGTGGCAGACGCGCAGCAAGCGCTCGGCTATTTGGCAGCCGCTTATCACGGTTTTCCCTCGCGCGCCTTGACCGTCATCGGCGTGACCGGCACTGACGGCAAGACGACGACCACCAGCTTGATCTTCAACATGCTGAAGTGCGCAGGCGTGCCTGCTGGCATGATCAGCACGGTCAGCGCCGTGATCGGCGATGAAGCGCTGCCGACAGGCTTGCACGTCACCACGCCGACCGCGCCTGAAGTGCAAAGCTATCTGCGCCGCATGGTCGCAGCAGGTCTGACGCATTGCGTGATCGAGACGACCAGTCACGGCTTGGCGCAAGGTCGCGTGAACGGCGTCGAATACGACATCGCCGTCCTGACCAACGTCACGCATGAGCATCTTGATTTTCACGGCAGCTTTGAGAACTACCGCGCTGCTAAGGGCCTGCTCTTCAGCCGTCTCGCCGAGAGCTACCCGAAGGCAGGCGTGCCGAAGTGCGCCGTGATCAACCTTGACGATCCAAACGCGGATTATTTCCTCGCGCTGAGCCAATCGGTCAGGCAGATCACGTACAGTGCGCGAGGCTACGGGCAGGTGAATTTGCTGAACTGGCGCGCTGAGCCGTCAGGCATTCACGCGACGTTGCTGGATAGCGCCGAAGGCGTCAGCATCGCCTTTCACACAGCGCTGATCGGCGTCTACAACCTGCAGAATATCCTCGCTGCCGCTTCAGCTGCGCTCGCCTTGTCGATACCGAGCGAGGCGATCAAGCGCGGCATCGAGACCCTGCCGCCAATCCCCGGACGCATGGAACGGATCGACGAAGGGCAGAACTTCACTGCGATTGTGGACTTTGCGCACACGCCAAACGCGCTAGAGAAGGCCTTGCAAACCGCGCGCTCGCTGACCAATGGGCGCGTGATCGCCGTCTTCGGCAGCGCAGGGCTGCGCGACGTGGAAAAGCGGCGGCTGATGGCGGAAGTTGGCGTGCAATTGGCGGATATTTGCGTGCTGACTGCCGAAGATCCGCGCACTGAGCCGCTCGACGCGATCCTCGAGATGATGGCGGAGGGCGCGCGGCGCGCCGGCGGCGTGGAAGGCAAGACTTTCTTCCGCGTGCCTGATCGCGGCGCAGCGCTTGCCTTCGCCTGCCAATTGGCGCGGCAAGGCGACGTCGTGATCGCCTGCGGCAAAGGCCACGAGCAGAGCATGTGCTTTGGCGAGATTGAGTATCCTTGGGATGATCGCGAAGCGATGCGCGCGGCCTTGCGCGGCACGCCGCTCAAAACGTTGCCAACCGCATCGCTCTAGCAACTGAGCGCGCTGCGCTGCGTACACACATATAAACGCTCGCTTAGTTTGTACGGATTGAATGCGCTATGTTTGAGGAATCTAAGCCAAAACGCGGCGCGCCTTCAGGCAATGACGACGGTGTGATTGACCTTGACGCGCTCGTCCGCAGCTACGGACGCGATGACGCGCCATCGCACTACACTGAATATCTCGACGACGATCACGATGCGCCGTCCAAGCCGAAGCGCAAAAACGACCAGCTGAGTCGCAGCGCTGTGATCCAGCCGCCCAGAGACTCTCTGCAAGTATCCTATAATTTGGCGCATGTGCCTGACTATGTGGAAGAGAATCCTGAGCATCGCAAACAGGCAGCGATAGCGCATCTGATGGCAGTGATCGGCGTTCTGATCGGTTTCGCCAGCTTCGGCATGTTGATGTGGCTCGCGCTCATCATCTCGCGGCAGATTTACGCACAAAACCGAGCGCGCTCGCCATTCCTAGCCCATCACAGCCTTCAAGCCGTCGTCGTCCTGACAGGCGCGACGCTCGGCTGGCTCATATTCACGATTGGTAGCATGATTATGTCCATACCTTTCATGGTTGTACTTCCCTTCGTGGTGCTAATACTGCCGCTTCTGTGGATTGCCTTCGCCGCGGCGCCAATTGGCACAATTTTCTTCGGCTTTGTTGGCATTGTGCAGGCGCTGCGCGGCAGAACTTTCCGCTATCCTTCTATCTTGTTCTCTTTTGGTATAGCAACACATGAGCTATTTCCTGACGGCTTAGGCTTATACAAGCTGCTCAGATAGTGCTGTAGCGCGCTGCGCGGCACACAGCCGATGAACGTTTACTTGAATCTTGGAGATTGAATGCGCTATGTTGGAGCAACCTAAGCCAAAACGCGGCGCACCTTCGGACGATGACGACGATGTAATTGACCTTGACGCGCTCGTCCGCAGCTACGGACGCGATGACGCGCCATCGCACT
>JAGHYP010000238.1 GCA_017743585.1 Chloroflexota bacterium | reverse complement strand
CACCCCGATTCCGCCTAACACGCCCGCCGGCGGACAGATCGGCGTTGTGACCACGGCGGGTTTGCTGACCGTCGCTGTGGACTTGGCTGAGCTGAACGCCGCTTTGCGCGCCGAGCGCGATACCTTCTACTTCTCAGCCGATTTCAACGGCGCGCCAAACCTGACCGCCATTGAAGGACGCACGGCGATCGTCGTCGCCAACCTGAACGACTTCACGCCGCGCGGCTTGCCCGCCACGTTCCGCCTGCAGTTCCGCGCCGTCGGCGGCGAGCTGGCAGTGGAAGTGCTTGGCTTCGAGACGGCGACGCGAGCGCCCATTCCGCCCAACCAAGTCGGTTTGACGCGCGAGCTGGTGCGCCGCGCGCTGCGCGACCGCGCTGTGCCGAGCGCTATCCGCAAAGTGGCGCCCTTCTTGGCAGAGTACAGCGCGCTCGATGTGCAAATGCAGCCTGACCGCGTCCTGTTCACAGTGCGCATCCGTCAGGCGACGCCGACGCCGACCCAAGCTGCTGGCTGAGACGCCGACTGCTACGCCAATCACCTGCTATCACGCCGACTTGGCCGCTGACGCGCACGCCCTTGCCGACGTCACGCCGCGCAACGCGCCGCGATCACTCAACAGTGACTGACTTCGCCAAGTTGCGCGGCTGATCCACATCCGCTCCGCGCTCGACGGCGATGTAATAGGCGAGCAGCTGCAGCGGAATGACCGTCACCACGGGCGAGAGCAATGGCGGCAGCTTCGGCACGTAAAGCACGTGGTCTGCCTTGCTCTGAATGAAGGTATCGCCCTCGGTCGCCACGGCGATCACCACGCCACGCCGCGCCTTCGCCTGCTCAATCTGGCTGATCATCTTCTCGTAGACGCTATCCTGAATGGCTATCGCCACGACGGGCATCTTCTCGTCAATCAAGGCGATCGGGCCGTGCTTCATCTCGCCCGCAGGATAGCCTTCCGCGTGAATGTAGCTGATCTCTTTGAGCTTCAGCGCGCCTTCCAACGCGATCGGATAGTTGATGCCGCGCCCTATGTACAGGAAATCCTCGTACTTGTAGAGCAGCTTGGCGAGTGCCTGCACCTCAGCGGCGCGCTCCAGCACGTGACCGACCAGATCGGGCAGCCGTGCGATATCCTGCGCGTGTTGGCGCGCTTGCTCAGCGCTGATCATGCCGCGCAGCTGCCCAAGATAGAGCGCCAGCAGGTACTGGTCAACCAAGCTGGCGGTGAAGGCTTTGGTCGAGGCGACTCCGATCTCAGGGCCGACTTGCATGGTGATGTACCCATCGGCGATGCGCATCGCCTGCGAGCCGATGACGTTCACAATGCTCCACAGGCGGGCGCCTTTCTCGCGCGCCTCTTCCATCGCGGCCAAGGTGTCCACAGTCTCGCCAGATTGTGTGATGGCAAGCACAGCGCAATCGCTATCGAGGATCGGATCGCGGTAGCGATACTCGCTGCCGTAATCGACTTCAACAGGGATGCGCGCCAGCGCCTCCAGCATGAACTTGCCGACCAAGCCCGAGTACGCGCTCGTGCCGCAGGCGACGGTCACAATGCGCTTCAGGCGGCGCGCCTCAGCCTCGCTGAGCGGCAGGTCGCTGAGCGTGACTCGTCCATCTTCGAAGGAGATCCGCCCGCGAATGGTATCGGTCAGGCTGCGCCCTTGCTCGAAAATCTCTTTTTGCATGAAGTGACGGTACTCGCCGCGCTCCGCGCTGACCGGATCCCAAGCGATCTCGTGGATAGCAGCGTCCACGGGCGCGCCGTCTAACGTCTGGACGCTGTAGCCATCGGCTGTCACGGTCGCCAGCTGGCGGCTTTCGAGGAAGATCAGGCGGCGCGTGTGCTCTAGAATGGCGGGAATATCCGAGGCGATGAACATCTCGCCTTGGCCGATGCCCAGCGTCACGCCGCCGGCATTGCCGATGCGCACTGCCACCAGACGGTCGGGCTGACGCGCGCTCATCACCACAATCGCGTGTGCGCCGCGCAACTGAGCGCACGCCAAGCGCGTCGCTTCGGTCAGATCGCAGCCTTCAGCGGCGAATTGCGCCACCAGATGCACAATCACCTCAGTGTCTGTCTCAGAATCGAAGCGCACGCCTTGCGCGCGCAGGCGCTCGCGCAGTTCGAGGTAGTTCTCGACAATGCCGTTGTGAACAACAACGATTGCGCCGTCATTGCTGATGTGCGGATGCGCGTTGCGCTCGCTCGGCTGCCCGTGCGTCGCCCAGCGCGTATGCCCGATGCCGATCGTGCCGCTGATCGGCTCGGCTGCCACACGCCGCTCTAGGTTTTCCAACTTGCCCACGTCGCGGCGGCGCACGATGACGCCGTTGGTCAGCACGGCGATGCCCGCCGAGTCGTAGCCGCGGTATTCAAGGCATTTCAAGCCGCTCAGCACAATTGGCGTGGCATCGCGCCTCCCGACATAGCCGACAATTCCGCACATACAGGCATCCTTTCGGTAGCTCTGCGCATTCTCGTAGCCGCCATTGTATTGTACATCGGTCACTGAGCGCCGCTACGGGCATGCCGCGCTCTGCGAAAAGGCGATAGGCTACGAGCCGGCCACGAATAGAGCGCCGGCGACATCCGACCTTTGGTCACTGGCTCAGCGTTTGCTGCGCCGCATCGGCGCTTTGGCGAGCGCGCTCGCTCTATCTAGAAAATCTAGAAAGCGCGCTCTGAGCGGCGGTCGCTTGCCGCACGCTTCCGCAATGGCTGAGCAGCCACAAGATCGCCATGATCGCGCCGCCAAGCAGGAAGGGCAGCGTGCTGCCTGCCGCTTGAAACAAAGCGCCGAACCACAGCGGCGCGATTGCGTCCGCCGCGCTGACCATCGCCGCGCTGGCGCCCAACACACCGCCGTAAGCGCCGCCTTCCGCGCGTTGCGTCAGCAAGCTGTTGATGGCAGGGCGAATCAGCGCTGCGCCGATGGCAAGCGGCACCAGCGCCCCCATCAACCACAACATGCCGCCGATTCCGCGCCCTGCGTCGCTCGGCAACTGCACGCCCAGCGAGCCGATCACCGCTTCTGTGCCGCTCGGGCGCTGCGCGAGCAGATACAGCCGCGCCTCGCGCTCGTTGTAGAGCGGATGCGGCTGCTGCGGCGTGAGCGCCGTCAACGTCAGACCGAGCGCCAAGAGCGCCAGCGCGGCGCGCAAGACCCGCAGCTCGCCATACTTGCGCGTCCACTTGCCGATGTAACCAAGCTGCACGCCGATCAAGATCACGCCGACCCACACGAAGATGAACGCGTTGCCTTGCGCCAACAAGCCCAGCCGCGTCAGCGTGAAGACGCCTAGCAGGCTCTCGAAGCCGTAGAAGACGAATTGCTGCGCAAACATCAGCATCAGCAGCGCCCGCGTGTTCGCTCTGCGCAGGTAGGGCAGGACGCTCAGCAGATTCGAGCGCTTTATGACGGCTCGCCGCCGCTTTTCAGGCGGCAACGTCTCGCGGAAGGTGAACGTGGTCAGCAGGATTGAGAGGAACGAATACGCCGCAGCTGTGATGGCAGGCATGGCGAGCTGATCGGTCAGCTCGAACATGACCAGCGCGATAGCCGGCCCAATCAGGAAGCCAATGCCGAACGCCGCGCCGATCAACCCGAGCCCGCGCGCGCGATCCTTCTCTGAGGTCAGATCGCTGATCGCCGCTTGCGCTGTCGAGAGATTCGCGCCGAACAGGCCGTCCAGCAGGCGCGAGGCAAAGACTACCCACAGCGCCTCGGCAAAGGCGAGCATCAAAAAGCTCAGGCATGTGGTGATCTGGCTGAGCAACAAAAGCGGCTTGCGCCCGTAGCGATCTGAGAGCGCGCCCATGAACGGCAAGCCGATGATCTGCCCTGCAGGGAAAGCCGTTGCCACCAAGCCGATCTCAAGCGGCGTCGCGCCGAAGGCAGCCGCGTACAGATGCAAGAGCGGCAAGATCAGCGTCAAGCCGAGAACGTCTACGCTGACAATGGCGAAGATCGGCAGCAGGCGCGAGAAATCGGCGCTATCCGAGCGCTGTGCCCCCATGCTAGAAGATCTTCGTCAGGTCTGTGTAGATGAAGATAGTGATGAAGAACAGGGCGATCAGCGCGATGCCCAGATACTGCCACTTGCCTTTGTAGTTGGTCTGCCAGAAGCGGCGCAGGCTGAAGAAGATCGCCGCCACTGCGATCAAGTTGACCGCCAAGCTGATCGGAACTGCCCAGCTGGCCGCCAAGCCGATCACGGGCAGGACGAATGGCAGAATTGTGTATTGGATGATGCAGCGC
>JAGHYP010000009.1 GCA_017743585.1 Chloroflexota bacterium | reverse complement strand
CAGCAGATCGGCGCGCGCCAGCTCTTCCAACGCGATCGCGCCGGCAGCGCGCAGACGCGCCACGCGCTCAAAAGTGACCTTGCCTATGCAGCGCGCCGCCAAGCCGGGTCTTGGGAATGGCTGCCGCCAGACAATAGCGTCCGGCGGGCCGAGCGCTGTGCCGATCTGCCGCACTTCATCTTTGAGCAAATAGCGCAACGGCTCAACAAGTTCGAAAGCGAGATCAGACGGCAATCCGCCCGACGTTGTGATGCTTTTTGATGGTGCGCGCCGCCGAGCCTGCGCCGCCGCTCAGCCCTAGAATGACGCGCTCCGCGCCGATCTGAGAGCGCAAGGCGGCAACGCTCTCTTCGATGATCGCGGCAGGAGTCCAGTTAGGCGTGCAGCCGCACACATGCACGGCGAAATTGCGCAAGATCAGGCTGCCGTGCGGCGTGTGGGTCACCTCGGGGTCATAAGCATAGCGTCGCGTTTCGGTCAACCTGCGGCCGCACGCCTTGACATTCGCATAAGGCGCTGTTAAGCTGTGCAGCTCATAGTCCAACAAACAACGGCTCTTATCCAGAGCGGCGGAGGGAACAGCCCGATGAAGCCGCAGCAACCTCCGAGGACCTCGGAACGGTGCTAATGCTGGCAGCGCGCTAGGCTGAACGATGAGAGCAGAATACCCTACACGATGACTTCCGCCCCATGCCCCATCGTCGCCCGCCGCCCCTGGATGCACGCCGTTGCTGTAGGCACATTCACAAACACATTCACAAGGAGTAAACGTTCGTGTCCAGCAACCTGACATTCATGCGCTCGCCGCAGTTCTTCTACACTTCCGAGTCGGTCACTGAAGGGCACCCTGACAAGATGTGCGACCAGATCTCGGATGCGATCCTCGACGCGCTGCTAGAAAAAGACCCGATGTCGCGCGTGGCGTGCGAGACCGCTGCCACTACTGGTCTAGTGGTGGTGATGGGCGAGATCACTTCCCAAGCTTGCGTGGATATCCCCACGATCGTGCGCAACGTGGTGCGCGAGATCGGCTATACGCGTGGCAAATTCGGCTTCGATGCCGATACCTGCGGCATAATCGTCTCCATCAAAGGGCAGTCGAGCGATATTGCGCAAGGCGTGGATCGAGCGCTGGAGAGCCGCATGCTCTCTGAAGATGAGTTCGATCGGATTGGCGCGGGCGATCAGGGCATGATGTTCGGCTTCGCCTGCAACGAGACGCCTGAGCTGATGCCGCTCTCGATCTCGCTAGCACATCGCTTGGCGCGCAAGCTGGCAGAGACGCGCAAGACAGGTGTCTTGCCATGGCTGCGCCCTGATGGCAAGAGTCAGGTGACGGTCGAATATGCTTATGGCAAGCCGAAACGCGTGGATACTGTCTTGATCTCAACGCAGCACGCGCCCGAGGTGACTCAGGAGCAGATTCGCGAGGCGATCATTGAATGCGTCATCAAGCCAACAATTCCTGAGGGTCTGCTGGACGCGAAGACCAAAATTCTCGTCAATCCGACCGGACGTTTCGTGATTGGCGGCCCAATGGGCGACGCCGGCCTGACAGGGCGCAAAATCATCGTAGATACTTATGGCGGCGTGGCACGGCACGGCGGCGGCGCTTTCAGCGGCAAGGACGGCACAAAGGTGGATCGCTCAGCAGCCTACATGGCGCGCTATATCGCCAAAAATGTGGTGGCGGCAGGGCTGGCAGATCGCTTTGAGCTGCAAGTGTCTTACGCGATTGGCGTGGCGCGTCCGCTCTCATTAGCCGTCGAGACCTACGGCACGGGCAAAGTCTCGGACGAAGTAATTGAGCATCTGATTCGCAAGCACTTCGATCTGCGCCCAGCTGCCATCATTCGCGATTTGGAGTTGCGCAAGCCCGGCTTCCAGCGCGTCGCTGCGTATGGTCACTTTGGTCGCGATGACTTGGATGTGACGTGGGAACGCACTGATAAAGCAGCCGTGCTGCGCGCCGATGCAGGCTTATAAGGCCGAGGTAGGCCGAGCAGCTTGGGCAAAACCTGCGCGAGCTGCTCGCGTCTCGCACAGCGTCTTGTCTGCCCATTGCGCGATCTTTCACAGCCTCTTATAATTAAGGCGCACGCTATGCAGATTAAAAAGACAATGGTTGCGCCTACGGCACGACCACGCCAAAGATCGCACGTTGCAGGATGATTTGAGGATAGCACTCGTGGAAGCACATGAGAGCCTTGACCCCAAAGCAGCACGCATACTCGTCGTGGATGATGAAGGCGCGATTCGGTACTCGATCAGCAAAACGCTGCAGCGCGTCGGCTACCAAGTCAGCTCGGCTGCCAGCGGTGAAGAAGCGCTGTTGATGTTAGACGAGACGCCGTTCGATGTCGTGTTGACGGACATCCGAATGCCTGGCTTGAGCGGCGTCGAGTTGCTCGCTAAGATCAAGGAGCGCGCGCCTGACACAGCTGTGATCCTGATGACTGCTTACGCGAGCCTTGGCACGGCTGTTGAGGCATTGCGGCTCGGCGCGCACGACTACCTGGTGAAGCCTGTCACCAGTCAAGATATCCGCCAGAGTGTGGCGCGCGGCTTGGAACGGGCGCGCAACATGCAGCGCCGCCGCATCCTGATCGAGTCGATTCGCAATAGCGTCCGCGAGCTGACAGAAGAAGTCGGCCCGCGCGAGCGCCGCACGCCGCCGCCACCTGCACAGCCCGTCCAGATACCCGTCAATAGCATGACCATCGGTCCGCTCACCATCTTCCCAGGCCGCTATCAGATTCAGGTCGGCGAGACGTCGCTGAACCTGACGCCGACCGAATTCGACTTGCTGCTCTACTTAGCGGCGCATCGCGGGCGCGTCGTGCCGTGCAGCGAGCTGGTGCGCGAAGTGCGCGGCTACACTGTCGAGGAGATTGAAGCGCGCGAAGTCATCCGCCCGCACGTCAGCAACCTGCGCCGCAAGCTAGAGAGCTGCGGGCAGAATCCTAACCTAATCGTGAATGTGCGCGGCATCGGCTACCGTCTTTCCGAGCCGAGCACCAATAGCAATGATGTGAATGGCTCGCACAGTTGAGAGACACGATGTCAGAAGCTGATGCATCCGATTGGCTAGAGACATTCTGGAGCGACCTGCTCAGCGAAGAGCCGGCGCGCGTGGCAGCCGCGTGGTCGTTGCTGCAGGTAGCCGATGAGCGGCAAGCCGTTCGCGAGCATCTGCGCAAGATGGCGACCGAAGAAGGCTGGTCAGATGTGCAGCGGCAAGCAGCGCGCGCCGCGCTAGCCGTGATCGCGCCTGAGTCTGATGGCGACTGATGCCCGCTGAGCTGGTACGGGTCTCGCCCGCGCAACCTGAGCCTGAGATCATCGGTCGCGCTGCTGCCTTGATCCGCTCAGGACAGCTGGTCGCCTTTCCGACCGAGACAGTCTACGGGCTCGGCGCGAATGCTTTCGATGCCGAGGCAGTGGCGCGCATCTTCGCCGCCAAAGGTCGCCCAAGCATAGATCCGATCATCGTCCACTGCGCAGACGAGCCATCCGAAGATGTGGTGGATTGGGCGCAGCTGGACGAGACAGCGCGCCGCAGCGCACAGGCGCTGATGGCTGCTTTCATGCCCGGCGCGCTCACGCTCGTCTTGCCGCGCGGCAAGTGCATCCCGCCGATTGTGACGGCGGGCTTGGCTACTGTCGGCGTGCGCATCCCTGCACACCCTGTGGCGCAAGCGCTGATTGCCGCCGCGGGCGTGCCAATTGCCGCGCCAAGCGCCAATCGCTTCTCGCACACCAGCCCGACGACCGCGCAGCACGTCTATGCCGATCTCTCCGAGCGCATTGACTTGATTCTTGACGGCGGCGCGACGGACGTCGGCATTGAGTCCAGCATCCTCGACCTGTGCAGCGCGCCGCCGCGACTGTTGCGTCATGGCGGCGTGCCGCTTGAAGCGCTGCAAGCCTGTCTGGCAGCGGCAGGCTTGCCTGAAGGAATTCAGGTCGTGACGCGCCATGCAGCCGCGCATGGCGAGGCGTTGCCTGCGCCGGGCATGTTGCTGAAGCATTACGCGCCGCGCGCGGCCCTCACGCTCTACGAGAGCGCTGATGAGGCGCAATTGCGCGCTGCGCTGCGCGCCGAGGCACGCCGTCGCGCCGCCGCCGAGCGAGTCGGCTTGCTGCTCGCCGCTGAGGACGCGCCTTTCATGGCTGATCTGACAAATGTATGCGTGGAAATCGTTGGCAGCCTGAGCGACCTAGCGGGTGTGGCACACAACTTGTATGCAGCCTTGCGCGCGCTTGACGATCAAGGCGTGACGTGCATCCTCGCGCGCAGTTTCCCCGAGACGGGCATCGGCGCAGCCGTGCGTGACAGGCTGTTGCGCGCCGCGTCAGGGTGCGTGGTGCGTCTCTAGCGCAACGGCGCCGCTTTCAGCGTGAAGCTGAACGTGCTGCCAACGTTCACTTGGCTCTCCACCTGAATTGGCACGCCGAGCCGCTCCAAGATCAGCTTGACAATCGCGAGTCCGATGCCTGAGCCGCTGAAGCGCCGCTGCGAGCCTGAGTCGGTCTGGTAAAATTCCTTGAAAATGCGCTCGGTCTGCTCGGCTTCCATGCCTATGCCGCGATCGCGCACGCTGAGGCGTACGCCATCTGCCGTGCGCTGCGCGATCACCTCGACAGGCTGCTCATCAGGGCTGAATTTCAGCGCGTTGTCAATCAGCTGTTGCAAGACCTGCGCAATCGCTTGCTTATCGCTCAGCACAGCCGGCAGATCGCTAGCGACCTGTGTGCGCACGCGATGCACTTTGTCGGCGGAGGACCAACGTCGGCTGAGTGCGCGCATGGCGAGGCTGATCGAGTCTTCCACTCGCATCGGCTCGACCTTCAGATCGAGCGAGCGCGCCAAGTGACGGAAATTCTCCAGCACATTCTCAAGGCGCGTCAACGCCTGCTTAGCGAAGTCGAGCAAGATCGGGATGTTGTTTTCCACAGGGGCGTCGCGCAGCGCGCTATCGAGCATCGAGACAGAGCTTTTCAATTGCAACAACGGCGTGCTCATCTCGTGAACGGCGTTGTGGACGATGCTATCGCGCAGCACGCTGTACTCTTGTGAGGTCGTTTGAGCGACTTTCAAGCGCAGCTCGCGCTCGGCGAGCTCCTGACGCAACTGATGATTTTGTTGGCGCAGCTTCTCGTTTTGGCGATGCAGACGCAATAGACCGCGCAGCCGCGCCAAGCTTTTGGTCGGGCGCCATGGCAGCTTGAGCGTGTCGTCAGCGCCGAGCAAGAGCGCAAGGTGCTCGGCTTCAGCGATGTGCGGCGGCGCTGAGGCGATCACGAGCAACGGCGCGCTGGCGCTTCTCTTGAGCTGTGTGCAACCTTCCGCGCCGAAGGCCTGCGCGAGCGCCATATCGAGGATCAGCACGTCAGGCCTGTATGTATCGAGCAACTGCTGCAATTCGGCAAGTTCATTGAGCTGAGCTCGTTGCACATTGTAGGCAGCCTGCCCGACTCGCACCGTCGCAGGTGAGCGTTGCAGCTCTTGTTTCGCCACGAACAAGATGCGTCCTTCAATTTCGAGGCTCTTGACCGCCATGCCTCCGCCGTCCTGCGCTATGCTTGTGTGAGCTTACAGAAGACTTGGCGCGCATTATAGCGCACTTTGCCGTGCGTTGCGCAAAAGCGCGCGGCTATAATTGCGCATAAAGCGAGCGCTCATCGCGCAGTTGCGAGCGCAAGGCACATGGCGTCCTAGTGTTTTGCCGCGGAGCGCGGAAGTGCTATACGTCGGTTGCGCAGTCTGGGGGTACGAAGGCTGGATCGGTACGTTTTACCCACGCGGCACGTCCAAGCAAGCGCTTTTGCGCGCATACGCTGAGCGTCTGACCGCTGTTGAGGTGAACAGCACCTTCTACGCGCTGCCGTCGCTGCAGATAGTCCAGCGCTGGGCGCAGCAAACGCCTGAGAGCTTCCGATTCTGCCCGAAGTTTCCGCGCGCCATCACGCACGCGGCACACTTGCGCGCGGTCGCCGCGCAGACCGAAGCCTTTCTCAGCGCCTTGCGCGCGCTTGGCAAGCGGCTCGGCCCGCTCATGTTGCAATTGCCGCCCAGTTTCGGCCCAAGCGCGTTGCCGAGCCTAGCTGAGTATTTGAGCGCCTTGCCGCGCGACCTGCAGATCGCGGTTGAGGTGCGTCATCGCGCATGGTTCGCGCCTGAGCATAGTGCGCAGCTCGACGCGCTTCTAGCTGAGCATGGCGCGGCGCGCGTCGCCTTCGATAGCCGTCCGATCTACGCCAGCACGACGCCTGAGGCGCTGCTCGGTCAGGAGAAAAAGCCTGAGGTGCCGCTCTACGCCGAGGCGACGCAGCCTTTCGCGCTCGTGCGCTACATCGGCAGCCCGATCCCTGATGAAAACGCGCCGTATCTAGCGTTTTGGGCAGCGCGGATCAGCGTTTGGCTCTCTGAGCGGCGCACAGTGTATTTCTTCGCGCATTGTCCGCGCGAGGAGAACTCGCCCAGCTTGGCGCGCGCGCTCTACGAGCGCGTCAAAGCTCTGTGCGCGCTGCTGCCCCTGCCTTGGACGGCGCACGATCAGCCGCCTGCCGACTGCTCGCAGCGCGCGCTCTTCTGAGAGAGCTTCGTAGCAATGCACACTGCTGCTTTGCAAAAGCCATTCCATGATACATCATCACCGTGAGGGGATCGCTCAACGTGAGAGGTGTATGCAAAAACATGAGACAGACGGACTTGTCGTGAAGACGCAGAGCGGATTTTATTGGGTGCAGACGCAGACCGATCTGGTGACCTGCCAGCTGCGCGGCACGCTGAAGCAGGCGAGCAAAAAGACTGAGCTGTGCGTGATCGGCGACCACGTGATCATCGAGCGGTTGCCTGATGGCAGCGGCGTGATCAAGCAAGTTTTGCCGCGTCAGCGCGTCCTTTCGCGGGTTGAGCCGAGCGAATACGCCGGCACATCCACTGAGCGCGAGCAAGTGCTGATCGCCAATTGCGACCAAGCCGTTTTTGTCAGCGCGGCTGCTAACCCCGCGCCGAACACGCGCTTTTTGGATCGCTGCCTTGTGGCGGCGGAGAAGGCGGGCATTCCCGCTGTAATTGTTTTGAACAAGATTGACTTAGCAGGCGCAGAGCAAGCGCGCGCGCTCTTCGCAACCTATGAGCGCATTGGCTATCCCGTCTTATACGTCAGCGCGGTCGCCAAGATCGGCATTCAGGCGCTGCGCGATATCTTGCTCGGCAAGATTTCGATCTTCACAGGTCGCTCAGGCGTCGGCAAGAGCAGCTTGCTCAACGCCATTCAACCTGAGCTTGGGCGCGCCGTCGGCGAGGTGAGCGCCAAGCTCGCCAAGGGCAAGCACACTACCAATTACGCCGAGATGGTGCCGCTGATTGGCGGCGGCTATGTGGCGGATACGCCCGGCATTCGCGGGCTCGGCCTGTGGGACATCGAGCCCGACGAGCTAGACGGCTACTTCCGCGAGTTTGTGCCGTACGTCTCGCGCTGCCCGTTCAGCGATTGCACGCACATCAACGAGCCTGAGTGCGCCGTGCGCGCTGCCGTCGCGCGTGGCGAGATCGCCATGCATCGCTACGAGAGCTACTTGCGCCTGCGCGAAGAGCTGGAAGATCAATACGTCTATTGAGCCTGTGCTTCGCGCTCACGTTTTCAACTTGAACATATTTTCAACTTGAAGGTGCTTTCAACTTGAAGATGCCTTCAATTTGAAGATGACAATCGCCAGCGGCGGCACAGTGATCGAAAGGCTGTGCGGAAAGCCATGCATCGGATATGGCTGGCTCTGCACGGCGCCCAAGTTTCCGATATTGCTGCCGCCGTAGTAGAAGCTATCGCTGTTCAGCGTCTCGGCGTACACGCCTGCCTTCGGCACGCCGATGCGATAGTTGTAGCGTGGCACAGGCGTGAAATTCAGCACGCAGACCAGAAAATCGTTTGGATCGCGGGCGAAGCGGATGTAACTGAAGACTGAGTTGTCGGCGTCGTTCGGATCGATCCACCTGAAGCCGTTCCAATCCGTATCCTGCTCGTAGAGCGCAGGCTGCGTTCGGTAGAAATGGTTCAAGTCGCGCGACCACGCTTGCAGCTTGGCGTGCATCTCCCAATCTTGCACCAAGTGCCAGTCCAGCGCGCGCGCCTCGCTCCATTCTTGCCACTGCCCAAACTCTTGCCCCATGAAGTTCAGCTTCTTGCCCGGATGCGTGTACTGATAGCCGAACAGCAAGCGCAGCGAGGCGAATTTCTGCCACCAATCGCCCGCCATTTTGTTGATCAGCGAGCCCTTGCCGTGAACCACCTCATCGTGCGAGAGCGAGAGGACGAAATTCTCGCTGAAGGCGTAGAGCATCGAGAAGGTGATCATGTTGTGATGATAGCGGCGATAGATGGGATCTTTTTGCATGTAGGCGAGCGTATCATGCATCCAGCCCATGTCCCACTTGAAGGTGAAGCCCAAGCCGCCCAGATACACTGGGCGCGAGACCATTGGCCAAGCGGTCGATTCTTCGGCGATCACCACGCTGCCCGCCGCCTCGCGATGTGCGACCTCGTTCAGATAGCGCAAAAAGCTGATCGCCTCAAGGTTCTCGTTGCCGCCATACTGATTCGGCACCCACTCGCCTGCCTTGCGCGAGAAGTCGAGGTAGAGCATCGATGAGACGGCATCCACGCGCAAGCCGTCAATGTGATACTCCTTCAACCAGAAGAGGGCGCTGGAAATCAGGAAGCAGCGCACCTCATTCCGCCCGTAGTTGAAGATGTACGTCCCCCAATCAGGATGCTCGCCTTTGCGCGAGTCGGCGTGTTCGTAGAGATGTGTGCCGTCAAAATAGCTGAGCGCGTGGCCATCCTTAGGGAAGTGCGCCGGCACCCAATCCAGAATCACGCCGATGCCGTGCTGATGGCAGCGATCCACGAAATACTTGAAGTCATCGGGCGTGCCGAAGCGGCTGGTCGGCGCGAAATAGCCGGTTGTCTGGTAGCCCCACGAGCCGTCGAGTGGATGCTCGGTGATCGGCATCAGCTCGATGTGCGTGTAGCCCATCTGCACGCAGTAATCCACCAGCTCGTGCGCCAGCTCGCGGTAGCTGAGCCAACTGCCATCAGGTTTGCGCCGCCACGAGCCAAGATGCACTTCGTAGATCGCGATTGGTTTGGCGAGCGGCGAGCCTTTGGCGCGCTGCTCCATCCAAGCGTCGTCGTGCCATTCGTAGCGTGAGAGATCGACGATGATGCTGGCAGTATTCGGACGCAATTCGTAATAGAAGCCGTACGGATCGCTCTTCTGAGCCTGATAGCCGTGGAAATTCGAGCGGATGTCGTACTTGTAAATCTCGCCTTCGCCCAGCCCTGGGATGAACAGTTCCCAGACGCCGTTGCCGCGCTGCCGCATCGGATGGCGGCGCGCGTCCCAGAAATTGAAGTTGCCCACCACGCTCACGCGGCGTGCATTCGGCGCCCAGACTGCGAAGCGCGTGCCGCGCACGCCGTCTACTTCGGTCAGGTGTGCGCCAAGCGTCTTATAGGCGTAGAGCAGGTTGCCTTCAGCGAACAAGTATAAGTCAAAGTCGGTCAGCAGCGGCGGAAAAGCGTATGGATCGTAGTAGGTATCCACAGTGCCATCGGCAAAAGTCGCCTCAAGCTGGTAACGAAACGGCTCAGTAGCGCGCAAAGTGACCTCGAAGAAGCCTTCGCTGCGCAGTTTGGTCATCGGATGACGGCTGCCGTCAGGCGCGATCAGCGTCAGACTCTCCGCGTACGGGCGCAGCGCGCGCACTGAGATTTGCCCATCGCCAGCAGGGTGCGGTCCGAGAATATCGAACGGCGCGCCGTGATCGGCGTATAGAAGTGCGTTCAGCGCATCAGGATGAATCTCCAGAGCCATGGCACCTTTACCGAGACTTTGTTAAGACTTGCGCGTATTCTAGCGCCAAGCGATGGGCGTAACAAGCCATCGCGCAACCGTGGCCGCGCTTGAGCAAGTCTTAAAATTTGAGCGGCTTTCTGTTATACTCCGACCTCGCGTTCAGGCTCAGCGCCGGCGCTGAGCAGCATGAGTTTGGAATGAGAGCGCCTGCATGAAAGAGATTGTGATCACAGGCTCGGTTGCGTATGACTATTTGATGCGATTTCCCGGCTCGTTCCGAGAGCAGCTCCTGCTCGATAAGCTGGATCGAATCAGCCTGAGTTTTTTGGTGGACGACATGGCGCGGCACTGGGGCGGCGCTGGCGCTAACATCGCCTACAACATGGGCTTGCTCGGCATGCAACCGCGCCTGATGGCGACTGTGGGACGCGACTTCGGCGAGTACCGCGCATGGCTCGAGTCAGTTGGCGTGGATACGCGCGCGGTAGTGGTCATTGATCACGTCTTCACTGCCTCATTTTTTGCCAACACAGACGTTGAGAACAACCAAATCGCCTCGTTTTACAGCGGCGCCATGGCCTACGCGCGCAACTACAGCCTGACCAGCACGCTGGACGTGCAACCTGACTATGTAGTCATCTCGCCGAACGATCCGCAAGCTATGATGCAGCTGGTGGAAGAATGCATCGAGCGCGGCATTCCGTACATGTACGATCCGAGCCAGCAATTGCCACGCCTTGATGGCGAGGCGCTGCGGCGCGGCGTTCAGCACGCGCATGCCTTGACCGTCAACGAGTACGAGTGGAGTCTGCTCAGCCGCAAGACGGGCATGAGTGAAGAGGAAGTGCTGCGCCACGTGAGAGTCTTTGCGCGCACGCTCGGCAAGCGCGGCGCGGAGATCTTCGCCGACGGTCAACACTACCACATCCCGATTTTCCCGACTGACAATGTGGCCGATCCAACGGGCGTCGGCGACGCCTTCCGCGCGGGCTTGCTATGTGGCATGCAGCACGGCTGGGATTGGGATATCACAGGGCGCGTCGGCGCACTGTGCGCCGCCTACGCGATTGAGCAGGTCGGCACGCAGACACATCGCTACACGCCTGCCGAGTTCGTGGCGCGTTTCCGCCAAGTCTTCGATGACCGCGGCGCGCTGCAAGCGCTGCTCTTGCCTGCGCATCACAGCCGCTGAGCAACGTTGCGCTCACTTCCCCGCCATGACGCGCCGCGCATCGCTATAATTGAGCGTCGTATTCGACAGATACACACGTCCAATTGACCTGAGAGGAACACAAAAGACGATGACTCAGCCATTTCACATTGCCGATCCAAGCCTCGCCGCAGGCGGCAAGCTGCGGATTGAGTGGGCAGAGCAAGAGATGCCTGTCTTACGCCAAATCCGCGAGCGCTTCAGCCGCGAGAAGCCGCTCAAAG
This sequence comes from Chloroflexota bacterium, assembly GCA_017743585.1. Classification (GTDB taxonomy): domain Bacteria; phylum Chloroflexota; class Anaerolineae; order Aggregatilineales; family UBA2796; genus CP2-2F. The sequence goes on along the minus strand of JAGHYP010000009.1, from coordinate 12,725 downwards.
GCGTTCGCATCTCCGCCTGCCTGCACGTGACCACAGAAACCGCCAACTTGATGGCGACGCTCCAAGCGGGCGGCGCTGACGTTGTGCTATGCGCCTCGAATCCGCTCTCCACGCAAGATGACGTGGCAGCTTCGCTCGTCGTGCATTACGAAATTCCTGTCTACGCCATCAAAGGCGAGGATAAAGCGACCTACTTCAGCCACATTGAAGCCGCGCTCAACCATAAGCCGCAGCTGACGATGGACGATGGCGCGGATATGGTCAGTGAATTGCACAAGAATCGCCGTGAGCTGCTGCAGTACGTGATCGGCGGCACTGAAGAGACCACTACAGGTGTGATCCGTCTGCGCGCGATGGCAGCCGATGGCGCGCTAATGTTCCCGATCATCGCCGTTAACGATAGCAACACCAAGCATATGTTCGATAATCGCTACGGCACAGGGCAGTCCACAATTGACGGCATTCTGCGCGCCACGAACATCTTGTTGGCAGGTCGCGTGGTGGTGGTGGCAGGCTACGGCTGGTGTGGGCGCGGCATTGCAGCGCGCGCGCGCGGCATGGGCGCGCAAGTCATTGTCACCGAGGTCGATCCGCTCAAGGCGCTAGAGGCGCTCATGGACGGCTACAGCGTGATGCCGATGCTGGAGGCGGCGAAGATCGGCGATATCTTCGTGACCGCCACAGGCGATATCAACGTGATAGATCGGCATCACTTTGAAGTGATGAAAGACGGCGCGATCATAGCGAATTCAGGGCATTTCAACGTGGAAATCAACATTCCGGCGCTTGAAGCGCTCTCGGTCGGCGCTCCGAAGTTGGTGCGTCCATTTGTGCAGCAATATCGCACCAAAGATGGACGCACCATCAATCTGTTGGGCGAAGGTCGCCTGATCAATCTCGCCGCTGCCGAGGGACACCCTGCCAGCGTGATGGATATGAGCTTCGCCAATCAGGCGCTGGCGGCTGAATACATGCTGCGCAACGCCGATAAGCTCGAAAGGCGCGTCTACAGCCTGCCCGTTGAAGTCGACCGGGAGATTGCGCGCCTGAAGCTGGAAGCGATGGGCGTCCGCATTGACACGCTAACTAAAGAGCAGTTTCAGTACCTCAATCAGTGGCAAGAAGGGACTTGAGCCTACCTGTATACGAGCCTATCTGTGTACGCGCAACTGCATGCAGGAGCTTAGGCTATGCGTTTTTCTGCTCATGACTCTGCTCAGGACTCAGCAAAAGTGCGCTTTTGCAGCCTGCTTGGGCTGTGCGCGGCTATTTTGCTGATCGCAAGTCTGGTCGCGCCTGCGCCGAGCGCTGCTCAAGGTGTGACGCTGGGCAAAGTGCGCTTTGTACACGGCGTGGCAGGCGGCCCGGATGTGGATATCTACCTAGATGGGCAGTTGGCTGCCGGCGGGCTGAGCTTTGGCGCTGCCACGCGCTTCCTGAGCGTGCCAGTTGGCGCGCGAGAGCTCACAGTGACCGTCAACGGCAACGCCGCGCCGATCTTTCAGAGCGGCCTGCCGATCGGCCTCGACTTTGCCTACACAGCGGTCGTGCAAGGCACGCCAAGCGCGCTTGAAGTTGGCTTGTACGAAGATGATCTAGCGCCTGTCCGACCTGGACACGTCCGCTTTAGCGCAATTCACGCGATCAGGGACGTGCCGCCTGTGGATGTTATACAGGTCAGCGGCGCGGTCGAGCTTCCGCTGGCACAAGGGCTGACCTACGGGCAGCCGTATGGCACAGTGGATGTTCCACTCAGAGGAGGCGACTTGGTAGCAGTGCCCGCAGGCGCGCCGCTCAGCAGCGCCCTGGCGCGCATTAATCAGCTCCCGCTCGTCGCAGGCACATACAACACAGCAGTGGTGCTTGGCGCTGGAACGTCAGCAACGCTCTTGGCGCTCAGCGAGCGCGTCGCAGCGGAAGACGCCGCCAATAGCGCGCTGGTCAGCTTTGTTCACGCTAGCGCGGGAGCGCCAGCAGTGGATATCTACGTGAACGATAGTCTGGTGGCGGTCAATGTGCCATTTGGCGTTGGCTTGCCGCATGTCAACTTGCCATCAGGTGAGGTGAAGATCGCCATCCGCACAGCAGGCAGCTCTGCTGAGAGCGCGCCCGTGCTGCAGGTAGAGACGACGCTGCCGAGCGGCGTTGCGGCGACCGTTGTGATAAGTGGCGTGCCTGCTGCGCTCGCAGTGACCGTCTACGAGGATAACATCGCGCCGCTAGGCGTTGATAGCGCGCGCGTGCGCCTGATCAACGCGCTGAACAGCGATCTCGCCTTCCTCGCGCTCGGTGAAGGGACCGTTGTGCAGAGCAATCAGGCGTCAGGCAGAGAGGTGAAGAAGGGCGTCTTCGCGGCAGAGCTGGGCATCCTCGGCAAGCAGCTTAGCTTGCGCCGCAGACTCGTGCTGAACGGCGGCGTGTTGCATAACTTCGTCCTAGCAGGGTCTGAGAGCGCACCTGAGCTGATCTATGTGGCGACGAGCCTGAACGAGCAGCTAGGCAGTGCGGCTGTGGTTGCGCCTGCGGCTGCCCAAGCGACGCCTTTGCCGCCGAATTTGGTCATGGCGCCCACGCCTACGCCGAGTATCGGCGCCGTTCCAACCGCTGCGCTTGTCTTGATTCCGACCATCCCTATCACTGTTCCGACTGCTGCGCCGCCCGTCTTCGCGCAGCCGACTCCGACGCCGTTCGGCTTCACAGGCATCACGGGCATCGTGGATACTGATCCTGGCGTCAACCTAAAGATTCGCGAGTATCCGCGCACTGACGCGCGCACGCTCGCCCTAGCGCCGAGCCGCACGCTCTTGCGCGTTGAAGGCGTGCGCGGGCCTGCTCGCCTGCCCGGTGAGCCGATGCCCAGGGCAACTGCCACGCTCAATCCTGAAGGCGTGGGCATTCAAGATATCTGGGTCTTTGTGACGTGGGAACTGCCTGACGGCGGCACAATCACTGGCTGGACAAAGCCAGAGTACTTGGTGGTGACCGATGCGCGCGGCAAGCGCGTCCTCACTGCCGCTGGAATGCTGGCTTTCCCACAAGTGCCTGAGAACACCTTTGGCGAGATCAAGACCTCGCTTGCCACGCCTATCCCCCCTGACGTTGTCCTGATCATCGCCACTGTGAACGTCAACCCGGGCGTGAACCTACATTTGCGGCGCACGCCCGATATCATGGGCGAGTCGTTGGCGCTTTTGCCGCGCGGCACACAACTTGTGGTTCTGGAGAAGACCGAAGTGGCATCGCGCGGCGGCTTGGTTGGCGAGCCGAGCAGCCTGATCTGGCTCTACGTGCGCTTCACCACTGAGAACGGCACGCTGACCGGCTGGGTGAATTCGCAATTCGTCACGCTCTCGCGGAATGGTCGTCCGTTCTCGTTGGATGATGTGCCAACTGCCGCTGAAGTGCGCGTCGGCGGCTGGCAAGGTCGTCCTTTGATAGTCCCGCCGCCCGCTGCGCAAGTTGTGATAGCCACCATTGACAAGCTTGATCCAGGCGCCAACTTGCACCTGCGCCGCAATCCCGATGCAAGCTCAGAGTCGCTCGGCTTGATTCCATCAGGCACGCAGCTTGCCGTGCTAGGCCGCAACAACAGTGGCACATGGTTGCAAGTGGAATATAACGGCGTGCGTGGCTGGATCAACGCTTCGTTTGTCAGCGTGACACGCGGCGGCGCACCGTACAGGATCGAGGACATTCCAAGTGTCATAGCTGAGCCAACGGCAACGCCTGCTTTCTAGTCAGCGGCGCGTGGGCAGGGCTTCGCGCTTGCCCGCTCTGGAATCGCGCGCTTGCTGCTCCAGCTGTGCTGAGGGCAAACTAAGGGAAAACGTGGCAAAAGGCTGAGCATGAGCTGCGAAAGGATCACGTCGCTCAGCCTTTTCAGCGCGCGCAGATGGCAGAATGGCGAGCGTTCAGCTGTCTTTCTTGTCTTTCTTATCGGGGATCAGCACTTGCTCGCCGCCGTAATAACCGCAGCTCGGGCAGACGTGGTGGGCGAGCTTCGGCTCGCCGCAGTTGCTGCATGCCACAAGGTGTGGCAACGCCAGCTTATCGTGAATGCGGCGCGTTCGTTTGCGCGTTTTCGAGAGCTTTCGTTTTGGCAGCGGACCCACAGTAGACTCCTCATCGAGGTTGACAGGCGTAGCAGCGCATATCGAGGTGTGCGCTGCGGCGCACGAGCGTAACGCAGGCGCATTATAGCAGCCTGAGACGCCCTGTCAACTCTCGGTCTGTGCCTAGCGCGGCGTGAACGCGCCGATCAGGGCGAGAAAGACAGCGCCGCCGATCAAAGCAAAGACGACCAAGCCAATCACCAAGCGCGGGCTACGCACCAGCACGTAGCCTAGCGTGCGCGGCTTGGCAGGGTCGAGCGAGAAGTCGAGCGGTTGTTTAGCCTCAGCGCGCGCTCGCATCACTTGGCGGTTGCCCCACCACATAATGAACGCCAAGAAGGCAGCGAAAGTGACCAGCGGCCCGAGCGTCACAAACACGATCCAGATCAGCAGCCAGATGCCTTGCTCAGGCGTCATGACTAGCACTGAGGCATTCGGGTTTGCAGTCTGTGGGCGCACGCCGGGCAGCTGACCGCCTTGCCCAATCGCGCTCAGTACCACGCCCAAGCCGATGATGACCGCTATCACGAGTCCTATCGAGGTCAGCCGTTTCAACGAAATTTCTCCTGCCAGAAGCCGTGCCGTTTTTTGAGATTGAGCTATGATCAAAATTGTAATCGGTTTCACAAGCTCGTGCAACGCCGAAAGCGATCGCCTTGCGTCGGACGCGACTTTTATGCTAGAGTGAGCCTACTATCGTAGACCGCCGAAACGTTCAGCACGCTAGAGCGTATAGTGCAGAGGGCAGAACATGACGCCATGGTGGGGCACTCGTGAGAATGTCTCGATGCGGCTGCGCCTCGAAGTTGAGGCGATGCGCGCCGCTTTCGGCGATACATTCCACCTTGTGGTCAAGCCCGACAGCGTGTTGTACTGGCTCGGCACAGTCGAGATCAACTTGAAAGGTGTGCCAGTCCGCGAGCACACCTTGAAGATCGTCTATCCCGACGATTACCCGCAACGCCCGCCTGAAGCGTATGTGGTCAAGCCGAAAATCTACAGCGAGAAGCATCAGTACGAAGATGGTCAGCTCTGCCTGTTCAATCCGCGCGACGGCGTAGGCTACGGTTGGAATCCATCGCGCTCGACGGCGGTGACCGTCACGGCGTGGGCTATTCAGTGGCTGTATGCCTACTACACATGGCGGATGACGGGCCAATGGCCTGGCATCGAGGAGCGCGTGCGCTGAAGATGATCCTCAGGCGTCTTGCTCGCAATATTGACCCTGCGCGCCTGCCGCGCGTGACGATTGCACAGCGCGTCATTGATAAAATCGTTGCCAATACGCTCATCTACGAGACCGAGACGGGCGAGTCGTTGATCGGCTTCGCCTTGCCTCAGGACGGTCGCCCCGAACCCGACCTATACGTGCTAGATACCATTGCGCCAGATGCCAGCGCCGTGCGCGCCAGCACCTATTTCGAGCAAGGCGACGACCTGCAGGGCGATATTTTCAACTGGTTCTACGATAACTGGGAGCTCTTGCGTGCGCGCTCTCGCGCGGCCGGTAGCGACGGCGCGCTGTCCAAGTGGGACGCGCCGCTCTGTCATCTGGGCGATTGGCATAAACATCCCGGCACACTGGTCGAGCCATCTTGGGGCGATGTATCAACCGCGCGTGCGCACATCAACGATCGGCGGGCAGGCACGCCGCGACTGCTGGTGGTCCTAGCGACAGTCTGGGAGCGGGCTTCTCTCGAACCCGCTTCAGCGGACGTGCCGAGCGAAGCTGACGATGAGACGCCCGACAACCTGCGACCTGAGAGCGAGGAAGCGCAGCCGATCTATGTGGCCGTGGATGCGCGCCGGGCGGTGCGCATTGACGTTTGGTACATGAGCCGCAAGATTCGCCATTTCACGCGCTTAACGCCGCGCGTCGTGCCAAACAGCGACCTGCCTGAATTGCCGCCGCTCAGTTGGCACTTGGCGCAACCTGAGCGGCTGCGTAGCGAAGTGGAGAGCCTGAAGCAAGCGGGGTACGCCGTCTCGCTAGAGCAGTATGACGCCGACCGCGTGCCGCCGCTCGAGATTTGCTTCTCGCTGGCGCGGCGCGATAGTCAGCATGTGATCGTCGTCATCACTGAGGCCGATTATCCCGCGCATAGACCGCGCATTCGCCTGACCGCAATGAGCGTGCTGCGCGACCTGCCCGAAGAGGCAAACTTATTCGACCATCTCTGGAACGCTTCGCAGCCGTTGGCGCAGAGCGCCTATCCGCTCTGGCCTTGGACGGAGAATCATCGCTTGATAGACCTTGTGCGCGAGGTCGAAAAGCGCTTGGCTGAAGGGGAAGCGCCTATGACAGAGAAATGGGATCGTGTTGAGCGCTATCTGGGCGAAGATGCGCTTGCGCAGCTTGCGCGCAAAAAAGTTGCCGTCGTCGGGCTTGGCTCAGGCGGCGGCTTTGTGGCGCTGACGCTCGCCATGAGCGGCGTCGGGCACTTCGTCCTGATCGACGATGACATGGTCGAGGTCGCGAATGTGGTGCGTCACGTCGCCGATCTGCGCGATGTCGGTCGCCCAAAGGTGGAGGCCGTCGCCGATTTGATCCGCGCGCGCAACCCGAACGCCGATGTGCAGACAATCGTCGGGCGCGTGGAGGATCACACTGAGGCGCTGCAAGGCGTTGACTTGGTCGTGGTCGGCGTGGATGGCGAGCGGGCGAAGTACACGATCGATGAAGTGTGCCGCGCCAACAACTTGGTGGCGATCTACGCTGGCGTCTACGAGCGCGGCGAGGGCGGCGATGTCACCATCATCTATCCGCGCGGCGATGGACCGTGCTACGCTTGCTGGGCGCGACAACTGCGCGCCGACGTGGCGCAAATGACCGCTGCCAAGAGCGCCGAGACTGGCTCAAGCGAGCCCAACCTCGACTACGGCATGATCGGCAAGAACGGCTCGCTAGCTGCTGAGCCGGGCCTGTACCTGCACGTGGTGCGCGTGGCAGCAACTCAGGCGGATATGGCGCTCAATTTCCTGCTCAAAGGGCAGCCGATCTACCGTGAGTATCCTGCCAACACGGTTGTTTTGGCAAATGCGCCGCTCGAGATCTTCGAAGGCAGAACCGTGCCGCCTTATAGCGCGCAATGGCTGAACATCCCGCGCGATCCGCATTGTCTGGTGTGCGGCGTGCCTGAGCAGAGCGCGCTCCCGCTTGAGTCGCTTGTCGGAGACCTGATCGCTGATGTAAACTCAGAGGCGGACGAAGTGCGCATGATCGAAGCGCTTGAAGAGCGGGCGCGAGCCAAGCGTCAAGCGCAGGGAGCAGGCGAAGTGACCGGCGAGGAGTGAGAGATGAGCGAAGAGAGACGCCAACCGCCTTCTGATCAGAACGCCAATCGTCAGCCGCCGCTGCCGCCACTGCCCGATGACGATCAGAGCAGCGCTGAGGCAGCTGAGGCGGGCATGATCCAAGACCGCGTCAGCCGCTTGAGCGGCGAACCCGCGCCTGATATCTCGCCTGAGGAGTTCGCACGCTTACAGCAATACGGCGCGATCAACATCGACTCGCGCGGACGCATTCGCGTCAATCGGCGCGACGAGGCAGACCCCGGCGTCTCGCTGCGCAAACGTCGCGCGTGGTATGCTTGATCTCAACCTGTTAAGTCTTTCGCAGGTGCGACGGGCGCTGGCGCTGAGCGATTTCGACTCAGCGGCTGCGCAGCGCCGCATGATGCCGATTGTGCGCCTGCCGCAAGCCTTCCTCACGGATGCAGCGCCTAGACACGCCGCTGTGTTGCTTCTGCTCTACGAGCGCAGCGAAGAGACGCATTTTGTGCTGACGCGCCGCGCCGAGCGGACAGGCGTTCACAGCGGACAGATCAGTTTGCCCGGCGGCAGGCGCGAGGCAGGCGAATCGCCTGTGCAAACTGCCTTGCGCGAGACGTATGAAGAGCTCGGCATCGCGCCTGAATCAGTGGAAGTGATCGGCGCGCTTGCTGAGCTGTACATCCCGCCTAGCAATTTCCTCGTCCAGCCGATCGTCGGTTTCCACGCCGCGCCTCCTCGCTGGCAGCCTAGGCAGGGTGAAGTGGCAGAGGTGATCGAAGTGCCGTTGCGCCTGCTCCTCGACGATACGCTCAAAGGCGCTGAAGAGACCACGCGCTATGGCTTGCCATTCCGCATTCTCTACTACGATTTGTTCGGTCACAAGGTCTGGGGCGCCACGGCCAGCATCCTCTCCGAGCTGGAAATGCGCCTGCGCGCGACGCTGAACAGTTTATAAGGCGCCTTTCTGCCTTATTGACAGCCTGAGCGAGCTGTGCTACACTTCTGCTTAGCTGTCACACTCGTTTTCACTTGAGAGGCAAGGGCCATGACCAATCTGCTGGAACAGCCCAGCGTGCAAACTGAGCCTGAGAACGTCGAGGCGCCTGTTTTGACCGTCACGCCAGCTGCTGTAGCTAAGATCAAGGAATTGTTGGTGGCGCGCAACATCCCGAATCATGCGCTGCGCGTGTTCGTCTCGGGCGGCGGCTGCTCAGGCTTGCAGTATGGCATGGCGTTCGAAGGCAATCCGCAAGAATACGACACGCTCGTCGAAGTTGACGGCGTGCGCCTTGTGGTCGATCCGACCAGCCTGATGTATATCAGCGGCTCGACCATTGACTACGTGGATAGCCTGATGGGCGGCGGCTTCCGCATTGATAATCCGAACGCCGTCTCCACGTGCGGCTGCGGTTCGTCTTTCAGGACTAAGGGGGAGAGCAGCGCTGCAAGCTCAAGTGGCGGCTGCGGCAGCTGCGGCTGAGTCGCGCAAGGCGAGCGCCGCTGCGCGCAGCGCCTCTTCGAAGGCCAGCGCCCGCGTCTGGTAGAGCGCCGCGCCAAACTGCCAGTTCAGCCATAGATCGGCGAGATAAAACTTGCCTGTGCCATCGCTATTTTGAACGTATGTGCCGAGCTGCTCAGCTAGCTCGTCTGGTATCGCCACGCCATGCGGCACAAAAGCGCCGTGGTGCGCTTGCCTCAAATACGGCGCGGCGAAGTCAGGGCTGCTCAGCGTGACCGCGTCTGCGCCAAGCGCGTCCTCAAAAGCAGCGCGGACGTATTCGGCGCTGGCGAATGGGGCGTGCAGCACCTTCAAGATGCCGCTCGGCACGTAAGCGAGCGTGCGCTCTAACGCGATAATGCCCGCCGCGCCGATGGCGAGATAAGCGCTCAGATGAAAGACGTACGCGCAGGTTAGGTCAGCCGTTGCGTTGATGATCAGCTTGCCGAGCGGCAGAAATGGCTCGTCAATTTTGGCGACTGCCGCTGGCAGTCTATTCAGCGCGGGCGCGATGCCAATCGCCAAGTTGCCGCCGCTGCGCGCTTGAGCGGCTTGCCAACGCTCGCGGAAGCTCAACACAGCTACCACTCCACAACAGTCCGCCGATAGTACGGCGTGAACCATTGCGGGTCGTCGCGATAGGCGTGTGAGCCATCAGGGAAAATGCGCATTACAGCGCGCCGCGTGGCATGGCAGAAATGATGCACAGACATCGGCAAGCCGCCTGTGTGCGTGTACGCGCACTCGATCTTCACAGCCTTGATCGCCGTCGCGCCCGGAAAGCCCATCGGCCCGAAGCCTGCCCGATTGCCTAGCTCAGTCAGCTCCTCTTCAAGCTCTGCCACCAGCGGATCAGGGTTGCGATCAGGCACATAGCGTAGGCAGGCTGCTTCTTTGCCCAAGCGGAAACAAGTATCCTTTGTGCCGCCCAAGCCGATGCCGACCACTGACGGCGGACACGCCAAGCCGCGCCGATTGAACTCTGCCACCACATCGAGGAAGAAGCGCTTGATGCCTTTCACGCCGTCGCTTGGGAACAACATGCGATAATCGCTGCCGAACAAGCCGCCTTTATGCACGACGATGATGTCGATCCAATCGGCATCAGGCTCAAAGGTGTACGTGACCTCCGGCGCGTGCATGCCCACGTTGTTATCGTGATCGACTCGCGTCAGCGGATGTACCCGATTCGGACGCAACGGCAGCGTCTTGGTCGCTCTTGCGACAGCGCGGCGCAGCGCGTTCTCGAAAGCGACCATGCCGCCTTGAATGCGCGGCGCTTCGTTGCCGATTTTCACGTAATAGCGCGGCAAGCCTGTATCGCCGCACATCGGTCGTCCGCTCTGAAGCGCGAGTTCAGCGTTCGCCTTGATCTGCTCCAGCACCAACAGACTGAGCGGCTCGGTCTCACGCGCAATCAACTGATCGAGGCGCTCCATCACATCCGCCGGGAGCGCCGTCGCCGCCTTTTTGTTCAGCTCAAAGGCGATCTCTTCAATCAGACTGGCGGGAATCGCATCTTGCACCAAAGCGCTCACAGCACACAGCCTCTGGAATAGATAAATGTGCGTCAGAACATTGATTATAGCGACGCACGGCCTTGGCACACAATCGCCAACTCGCAAATTGCCTTCACAGACGCTAGAATTGACGTGGAATCCCGCGCGGCATAAGACTCTTTTCCACGCGAAAGGCATTCTGAGGCATGGTTAACGAGCAGACTGTGCGAGTGCGCCCTGATGAGGACATCGAAGAGTCCATCACAGACTTGATCCGCAGCTATCCGCCGTTGCGCACCTCGCGCGCGTTCTTCACCTTTGCTTCATCGCAAGGCGCAGTGAAATTCATGGGCAACGTGCGCACGCCACAAGCGCGCTTTCTGCTGGCTGAGCGCGTGCCGCATATCGCAGGCGTGCGCAGCGTGGACGTGAGCGAACTCTACGATGATGAGCAAGTGCGCTTCGCAGTTGGGAAAGTGTTGCCGCCCGGCGTGTACGCTACCGTTCACTACGGCGCAGTGGCGCTGACAGGCAGGCTGCCTGAAGGCATGAGCGTCGAGTCGCTTTTGGAGCAGGTGCGCGCTGTAGCAGGCGTCCGTCTTGCGCACGCCGAGCTGAGCAGTCCGCAGCCGCAAGCAGCGGCCGGCTGAGCGCTCGCCGTCTGTGTGCCAAGATTGCACAGATGGCATAGCTCAGGTACGTTCCGCCTCGAGAAATCGGCGCTGATCGCCGATGGCTTGCCGACCTAATCGCGGCTGAGGATGGCGAGCGTGCGGTCGTCGAACGAGCCGCGCCGCTCATAGCTGATCAAACTGAGCAAGGCGCTCTCGCGCAGATGGAACGGATAGCACAAGACGCGCTGTCGCAACGCGCCGAATAAGTTAGGCTGTAGCAATTCGTCGTACGGCTCTAAATCGCTTGAGAGTCCGTCGGTCATCAAGGCGACGATGCTCAGGCGCTCATCGAACTGATAGACTCGCGTGCGGCGCTTCCAGTGGTTGAGCGGCGCGCTCGTCAAAAAGACCGTGCGTCCGCTGTCATCAGGGTCAACGTCAGGCTCGGTCAGCGGATAAATTTGTCCATCCACTGCCTCTGCTACCACCAAGCCGTCGCCAATATGCACCACGCCGACGTAACAGCTGGTCTCAAGTGGGAAGTGGATCAAGAGTTGCAAAGTCGTGTTCAAGTCGCTCACAGGCATGTGTTCGGCGCTTGCGAAGTCGAATAGCGCACGATAAGCAGCCTCTAAGCCGACCCAGACGGCGCGCCCTAGATCGTTGGGCGTGGGCGCAGGCGGCGCATTCTGCTGAATGGCGCTCACTGCGCTATTGACCGCGAGATTAGAGCCGACGCGCGCCAGAGGAGCAGTGCCAGCGCCATCGGCGACTGCGAGGATATTCCAGTGCGCCGTGGCGCCGAGCGCGAAAGCGTCATCGCGGAAAGTGCCGTGATGCGCGTGCGTGCGGCCGCGATGGCTAGCGCCGAGAAGGCTATAGCCTTGCGCGCCGCGCGCGGCGTGCGTCAGCTGATCAGGATAGGCATAAGCATCCTGAGTGTTGCTTGGCAAGTTGCGCCAGCGCGTTGTCGTGATGCGGACAGGTGGCGGCGGCGCTTCGGGCAGGAAAGCAGGCTGCATTTTGCGCAGCAAGCTCTCAAACCACGCGAAGGCGGCGTCTAGCTGCGCTGTAGTCTGAGCCGCTAGGCGATACGGCGCGCGCGGGATCGGCTGCGCAGCGGTCAGGGCGGCGAGCTGTTTTAGGTCGCTCAGCGCTGCGCCATCGAAGAACGCCACGTAGAGCAGGTGCTGCTCATCCAGCCAAGCCTGCAGCGCCGCTTGCCAGCCTTCAGGCAAAGGACGCGCTATGACGAGCAGAGTCACAGCCGCCGCCTGTGGCAACTCGGCCGTCCAGTTGTCGCTCAACACGCGCACCTGCACGTCTAGCGCAGCCAGATCGCGCAACCGTGCCTGTATCAAGGCTGTCAAGATGTCAAGATCGAGCGGCGTCGCCCAACCGCGCGAGTCTATCACGAAATGAAGGGCTGGCGGCATGATAAGCCAACAGTTATGCGCCGCGGTCCCACTTCATGACCGGCGGCAACGGCGGCGCGCTCAAGCCGCTCTCATCAGGGCTTGTCTCAATGCGCTGACTCGTCCGCTGAATGCTGGAAGAGACCCAGCGGAAAAACTGCTTGAGCGCATCAGGACTGGTATCTTTCATGAACAGCACGTCTTTCGTGATCTCGCGCAGCGTTTCCGTGTTGACGTTTGTGCCGCAGCCGAGTGCTACAAACGCACCGACTCGGCTGCCGTGTTTCGCTTTGAAGCGCGCCACTGCCGTCCGC
>JAGHYP010000237.1 GCA_017743585.1 Chloroflexota bacterium | reverse complement strand
GCGGGCGTGCCGTTCTTCAGCGTCAGCGGCTCGGAGTTCGTGGAGATGTTCGTCGGAGTGGGCGCCTCTCGGGTGCGCGATCTGTTCGATCAGGCAAAGCGGCACAGCCCTTGCATCGTCTTCATTGACGAGATTGACGCCGTCGGGCGGCATCGCGGCGCGGGCTTAGGCGGCAGCCACGACGAGCGCGAGCAGACCCTCAACCAAATCCTGGTGGAGATGGACGGCTTCGATACAGATACCAACGTGATTGTGATCGCCGCCACCAATCGCCCGGATATCCTCGACCCTGCCCTGCTGCGGCCGGGTCGCTTCGATAGGCGCGTGGTCTTGGATCGGCCGGATGTGAAAGGGCGCGAGGCAATCTTGCGCGTCCATACGCGCGGCAAGCCGCTCGCCGCCGACGTGGACTTGGCGGTCCTCTCGCGCACCACGCCCGGCTTCGTCGGCGCTGATCTTGAGAACTTGATGAACGAGGCGGCGATCCTCGCGGCGCGCAAGAATAAGAAGACCATCTCGATGCGGGATTGCGAGGAAGCGATCTATCGCGTTATTCTCGGCCCCGAGCGCAAGAGCCGCGTGATCAGCGAGGAGCAGAAGCGCCTGATCGCCTACCACGAGGCAGGGCATGCCATTGTCGCTCACTTCCTGCCCAATTGCGACCCTGTGCGCAAGATCACGATCGTGCCGCGCGGCATGTCTGGCGGCTCAGTGCTGAGCATGCCTGAAGATGACCTAGGCCCTGAGACGCGCTCCCGCATCAAAGATATGATTGCGCAGGCGCTCGGCGGGCGCGCCGCTGAGGAGATCGTCTTCGGCGAGGTGACCACTGGCGCCGGCGGCGGCAACAACAGCGACTTGGCTATAGTGACCCGCTACGCGCGCGCGATGGTCACCCGCTTCGGCATGAGCGACCGCCTCGGCCCGATGATCTTCGGGCAGAAGGAAGAGATGGTCTTCCTAGGGCGCGAGATCGCTGAGCAGCGCGATTACAGCGAAGCGATTGCTCAGATTATTGACGAGGAAGTCAAGAAGATCGTGGATGAGGCATATCAGCGCGCGCTGAATGTGATCACCGAGCATCGCGAAGAGCTGGAGCGCGTGGCGCAGCGCCTGATCGAGGTCGAGACCATAGATCACGACGAATTCCTGCAGTTGATGGGCGAGACGCCATCGCCTGGGCGCCGCAAGCGCCCTGAGATGCTGCCGCGGCCCGCAGAAAAGCCTGCCGAGAAGCCCGCTGCGCAGCGCGATGATCTGCCGCCGCGCATAGGAACAGCAGCCAGTCCCGCTTGATCGCGCGCGCGAAGATTATTGTGAATGGCGAAGACGCAAGCGGTGGATGAAAGGCTCTGCCTTCTGTGCCTCAGATGACGAAGAAGCGTGAGCATGAGCGAGCAAGCAATCGCGGCGCGCGGCATGGCGCTTGACGAGCTGCTCGAGCGCGGCGCGCAGGGCAAATTCGAGCTGATCGACGGCGAGCTGCGCGCCGTGAGCCCCAGCACGTTAGCGCACAGCATCTTGATCAGGAAGCTCTTGTTTGCGCTGAGCGCCGCTGCCGCTGAGCGCTGGGAAGTCTTCAGCGAGACAACGTTCATCGCGCCTGAGCAAGCTGCCAGCAATTGGCTGACCGACTCGCTCGTGCCAGACATCTTAATCTTCGATAAAGCAGCTTTTGACGCACTGCGCGCCGATAAGACGCTTGCGATGACTCGTCCTGCTGCGCTGATTCCGGCGCTGGTCGCCGAGATTCTCTCGCCCGCCGATCAGCAGAGCGATATCTCGCGCAAGGTGCAGCGCTATCTGGCGCTTGGCGTGCGCTTGATCTGGATCATCGATCCGCAAGTGGAGCAAGTGACCGTCTATCGGCATGGCAGCAAGCAAGCGAGCCTGCTCAGCGCCGCTGACATGCTCACTGCTGACGATCTGCTGCCCGGCTTCGCCTTGCCGCTCGATCAATTCTTCGCGCTCTGAGCTTTCACAAACATTCACGAACAGAATAATCTGCTCGCTCAGTTCATGAGCAGCGCGGCTGCGTCGCTTCGCCGAGAGCGCAGAGCGCGCCATGCCTGATGCCAACCTCGCCCGCCGCGCAGCCTTGACGAGCTCGCCAAAGTGCCGAGCCTAGGCGCGCGGCGGCGCGCGCAACACAGCGCAGGGCTGCTGGAAGCCAAACGCGCCGCTCAAGGAGCGCTGAGCGCTTGAAGGCGACGCCGCTTTTCGGTACACTCCCCGCGGATGCACACAAGGCGGACTCAACGCGGACTCAGGGCAGGCTCGATGATCACGCTGGGCGAGATGCAGATCGCCTTTCTGAACGCCGGCACAATGCACGTGGACGCAGGCGGCGTCTTCGGCTTGGTGCCGCGCGCGCTCTTCAAGCATTTTGTGATGCCTGATGAAGAGAATTTAGTGCCGATGACCATGACTTGCCTGCTGGTGCGCGCCAACGGCAAGACCATCGTGATAGATACGGGCTTGGGCGACAAGCTGGACGACAAAGCGCGCGCCGCTTGGGGCTTGGTGGTGTGCGAAGGCGAAGGGCTGCTCGCGAGCTTGGCGCGGCACGGCGTGCAACCTGAGGACGTGGACTTGGTCATCAACACGCACTTGCACGCCGATCATTGCGGGGGCAACACGGTCTTCAAGCCCGATCGCAGCGGCGTCCTGCCGACTTTTCCGAAAGCAGAATACGTGGTGCAGCGCCGCGAGTATGAAGACGCCATGCATCCCAACGAGCGCACGCGCGCCACGTATCTCGATATCAACTTCCAGCCGCTTGTTGAGAGAGGGCAGATGCGCTTGCTCGACGGCGATACAGAGATCGCGCGCGGCATTCACGGCATCATCGCGCGCGGGCACACGCCGGCCATGATGGTCATCCGCCTTGAGAGCAAAGGCGAGCAGGCGCTTTTCGTCAGCGACTTGGCATCTTACAGCATTCACTTCGAGCGGCTGGGCTGGATGACCGCCTATGATGTTGAGCCGCTCCAGACGCTTGAATCGAAGCGCTTCTGGCAGCGCTGGGCGCTCGAGACAGGCGCGCTGCTCATCTTCCAACACGATCCGACCATGATCGCCGGGCGCTACCGCATGGTGGATGGCAAGGCGCGCATCCTGCCTGAGATCACTGCCTACGACTAGGAGATTGCCTGCGCATGGCTGAAGAGCCGATCATCGTAGCCTTTCAGGGCGTGCATGGCGCTTATTCTGAGGAAGCCTGCCGCCAGCACTTCGGCGAGGACGTGCAGACCTTGCCGTGCGAGTCGTTCGAAGAACTGTTCCGCGCCGTGGAGAGCCGACGCGCCACCTACGGCATGCAGCCTGTGGAGAATTCTCTAGCAGGCACAGTCGCCGACGCCTACGAGCTGCTGATGCAATACGACCTGCGCGTGCAGGCAGAGGTGATTTTGCACGTGCGGCACGCGCTGCTCGCGCCGCAAGGCACAAAGCTGAGCGACGTGCGCTATGTCCGTTCGCACCCGCAGGCGTTGGCGCAATGCGGGCGCTACCTGAAGCGGCGCGGCTTTCAAGCGATCCCTCACTTCGATACCGCAGGCAGCGCGCGCGACCTGGCAGCCAACCCCGAGCCGCACACGGCGTGCATCGCCAGCGCGCTAGCGGGCAAGCTCTACGGCTTGGAGCAGCTGGACTACGGCATTGAAGATGAGACCTTCAATTACACGCGCTTTTTCGTAGTCGGCTTGGGCGATCCGCCGCCCGCCGAGCGCAGCAAGACCAGCGTGGTCTTCGCCGTGCGCGATAAGCCCGGCGCCCTGCATGAGTGCCTTGGCGCTTTCGCCACGCGCGGCATCAATTTGACCAAGATCGAATCGCGGCCGCGCCGCAACAAGCCTTGGCAGTACTTCTTTTACACCGATTTCGAAGGGCACGTCTCAGAGCCGCGCGTTGAGGCCGCCCTGATGGATTTAATGCGCCGCGCCGCCTTGCTCAAGCTGCTCGGCTCGTATCCCGCGGCGCAACAACCGCACGCCACAACTTCCAATGCAGCGCCCGATGAGTGAAAGGCGAGCGTCTATATCCGCGCTCAGCGTGCTGAAGTGCATCGCTTGCGGCCACGAGCATCAGATCGATGAGCCTGTATACCTCTGCGGCCGCTGCGGCGGCTTGCTGGACGTGGTACACGACCTTGAGCGGCTGCGCCCGCTGCTGAGCCGCGAGACTTTTGACGCGCGGCTGCGCGAAGTGACGCCGCCTTACAACAGCGGCGTGTGGCGCTTCAAAGAATTGGTCTTCCCCGGCGTGGCGGATGAGCAGATCGTGACGCGCGGCGAGGGCAACACCACGCTTTACCGCGCGCCCGCTAAGCTCGCCGCGCGTCACGATCTGCTCATCCGCCACGCCGGGGA
>JAGHYP010000236.1 GCA_017743585.1 Chloroflexota bacterium | reverse complement strand
CATCACGTTCTACCCTGACGCACTGATCTTCGAAGGCGTGCGGCGCGACTTTGACTTCAACTTCAAGACTTTGGCCGATCGCTTCCGCGAGATGGCGTACGTCACGCGCGGCGTCACCATTCGCCTCGTGGATGAGCGCGAGAAGCCGCTGCCGCGCGAGATGACCTTCTACTTTGAAGGCGGCTTGCGCTCCTTCGTGCGCTACCTGAATCGCAACCGCGAAGCGCTCCACGACGTGGTCTCAGGCGCTGGCGAGAGCAAGTTCACCATGTTCGTCGAAGGGCGCGAGGTCGAGGCGACAATCGAAGTCGAGTTCGCCTTTCAATACACGGACTCGACCAACACAACGGAGCTCGCCTTCGCTAACACGATCAACACGCCTGACGGCGGCACGCATCAGACAGGCTTGCGCACTGCCATCACGCGCGCAATCAACACCTATGCGCGCAAGGCAGGGTTGCTCAAAGAGCGCGACCCGAACTTCACAGGCCGCCACACGCTGGAAGGCTTGACGGCGATCGTCAGCGTGCGGCATCCTGCGCCGCAATTCGAGAGCCAGACCAAAGTCAAGCTGATGAACACTGAGGTCAGCGCGGCGGTTTCGTCGATCGTCTCAGAGGCGTTCCTCGACTTCTTGGAGAACAATCCGCGCGATGCGCGCAGGATCGTGGAAAAGTGCCTCAGCACGATGCGCATTCAGGACGCGCTCGATAAGCAGCGCGAGCTGCTCATGGGCGAGCGCAAGAGCCTACTGGCAAATACGACCTTGCCCGGCAAGCTGGCGGATTGTTCCGGCAGAGGCATGGAGACCGAGCTGTTCCTTGTAGAAGGCGATAGCGCCGGCGGCAGCGCCAAGCAAGCGCGCGACCGGCACTTCCAAGCCGTTCTGCCATTGCGCGGCAAGATTCTGAACACCGAGCGCGCCACGCTAAACCGCATCTTGGACAGCCAAGAGATTAAGGCGCTGATTGCAGCGCTCGGCACAGGCATTCGCGAAGATTTCAACATCGAGAAAATGCGCTATGGCCGCGTGATCATCCTGACCGATGCCGATGTAGACGGCGCGCACATCCGCACGCTCCTGCTCACCTTCTTCTATCGCTACATGCCCGATCTGATCCGCGAGAAGCGCCTGTACATCGCGCAGCCGCCGCTCTTCCGCCTCGAATATCGCAAGCAGGTTCGGTATTTCTATCCTGAGCCGAATGTGAAAGAAGATCAGCTGCTCGCGCGCGCTCTGGCAAGCTTTCCTGAGCCTGATAAGGTCATAGTGCAGCGCTACAAAGGTCTGGGCGAGATGAGCGCAGAGCAACTCTGGGAGACGACAATGAACCCTGCCAATCGCACCTTGCTCTTGGTCACCAGCGAAGATACAGCGGCCGCCGACCAGACTTTCGACATGCTAATGGGTCCTTCCGTGCCGCCGCGCCGCAAGTTCATCATCCAGCACTCAAAGGAAGCGACGCTCGATATTTAGCGATATGGCCTGCCAGATCGCGCGCACAGCCAAGGCGGCTGACGTGCTGCAATCATCCGAAATGTTATCCTTCAGGAGCTGACCATGTCCATTGACCTGACTGCGCTCGGACGCGCTGCGCGTGCAGCGGCGCGCCAGCTCGCTCGGCTCAGCACTGAGCAGAAAAATAGCGCTTTACACGCCATTGCCGATGCCTTGAGCGCGCAACATGACTCGATCATGCGCGCCAACGCCGAAGATTTGAACGCCGCTAAGGCGAGCGGCATGAACCCAGCATTGCTCGACCGTCTCTCGCTCGAAGGTCGCCTGATGAGCATTGCGAACGACGTGCGCAGCGTCGCCGCGCTGCCCGATCCAGTTGGCGAGGTGATCGAAGCGCGCACGCTTCCCAACGGGATGCACCTTGAGCGCCGCCGCGTGCCGATCGGCGTGCTGGGCGTGATCTACGAGGCGCGCCCGAACGTGACTGTGGACGTCTCCGCGCTCGCCTTGAAGGCGGGCAACGCGGTCATCTTGCGCGGCGGCAAGGAGACTCTCAACAGCAATCGCGCGCTTGTGAACGCCATTCGAGGCGCGCTCGAGGCGCACAAGCTGCCCGCCGAGGCAGTGCAGTTCATCGACAGCGCAGATCGGCAATATGTGGCAGAGCTGCTGCGCCTTGATCGCTACGTGGATATGATCATCCCGCGCGGCGGCGCGGCGCTGCATGAGTTCTGCCGCCAGAACAGCACGATTCCCGTCATCACAGGCGGCATCGGCATCTGTCACTTGTACGTTGACGCCAGCGCCGATCAAGCCGCCAGCATCGAAGTGATCTACAATGCCAAAACGCAACGACCGAGCGTGTGCAACGCGCTCGATACGCTCTTGGTCAACAGCCAGATTGCAGCGGACTTCCTGCCGCGCATGGCGGCGCGTCTGCGGGAAGGCGGCGTGACTTTCCGCGCCGATCCGCGCGCGCTGCGCATCCTGAATCCCACTGGCGACGCGCCAGATGTGCTGCCAGCAGGTGAGAACGACTGGGATACCGAATGGCTCAGCCTGATCTTGGGCGTGCGCGTGGTGGATACGCTCGACGAAGCGCTCGAGCACATCGCGCAGCACGGCACGGCGCACAGCGACGGCATCCTGACCAATGATGCAGCGAACGCAGAGCGTTTTGTGCAAGAAGTGGACTCAGCGGCGGTCTACGTGAACGCCTCAACGCGCTTCACAGACGGCGGACAGTTCGGGCTGGGCGCTGAAGTAGCGGTCAGCACGCAGAAGCTGCACGGGCGCGGCCCGATGGGCTTGCGCGAGCTGACCACCTACAAGTGGATCGTGCGCGGCAACTATCACGTGCGCGCTTAGTCCGAGCTGAGCGCAGCAGCTTGCGGACGCGCTTCGGGTTGCGGCGGCCTGCGGAAGATGAGCGCGACAGCGAGCGCCGTCAGGAGCTGCAGCAGCGCTACAATGGCGAAGATCAGCGTAAAATCGAAGTCGCGCTGCAGGATGCCGCTCAAGCTGCTTGAGAGAAACCAACCGATGCTCCACAGCACTGAGCCGACTGCGCTGCTCAGGTTGTGAAAGCTGCGATCAACGTGCTCAAGGCGCAGCGGCTCGTAGAGCGGCACGAGCAAGTTGCGCACCGAAGCCGCGATCACGAACATCAGCGCGGCGAAGGGCGCCGCTTCCGCTAGGCCTAGCGCTAGGTAAGCGCCTGCGGCAAGGCATGTAGTCAGGATTGTGCCGTGCAGCCTGCCGAAGCGCCGTTCCCACCACGGCGTGGTGATGCCGATCACGCCCATCATCAGCCAGCCCATGCTCAAAATCGCGCCAACCTCGTCATCGGGCAGACCGAAGCGCGCGCGGAAAAACAAATTGTAGAACGGGAAGGTCAGGCCTGCCGAGAGACCAAAGAGCAGTCCTGGCAGGGCGGGGATCAGGATCGGGCGCCATGGCACGGCCTGCATGGGCAAGCGAAGCGCGTCGTGCTGTGCTGCAGCACGACCGATAGGCAAGCCTAGCACAGGCAACGCGCTGATCAAGCACAACAACGCGCTGATGAAGAGCGCGCCCCCGTAGGCGAAAGGCGTCTGCGCAGGCGCTAGATCAGGGCGCGCTGCGCCATCAGGCAAGCCGATAGTGCTGATCAGCCAAGCGGGCAACACGCCGCCGAGCAGACTGCCAAAGGCCGCCATGCTCAGCGTAGTGATCTGATAGTAGCCGAAGGCGTGCGCTTGATACTCGCGCGCAGAGAGAATGATCAGGTAAGGAGCGGCGGCGATGAACGTGGCGCCGAGCGCAATGCCAAACAAAACGCGGCTGATGAAAAGCACGGGCAAGATCGGCATCAGGAGCATCGGCAAGTAGCTGAGCGCCGCCAGCAAGGCCGAGGCGATCACGACATGCCGCACGCCAACTCGATCCGCCAAAATGCCAATCGGGATGCCCATGAACGCGCCGCCGACTCTAGAAATGCCTTGCAAGACGCCGATGACATCTGCTTGATAGCCCAAGCTGACAAAATAGAAGTTCAGCACTACATCCGCGATGCCGAGCGCGCCAATGTGAAAGATGGCGCTGTGCCACAGAAAGAGCGCTAACGGACGATTCAGCCCGCGTAGGTTGATCATCAGATCTCCAATTTGGTTAACGGTTTAGATCAGCAGATTGCGCAGCGTAATGGCTCTGCACCTGACTCCACAAGATGGCAACGGCTTGCTGCACCTGCGGATGCGCAGGATTGACGGCGCGCGCGCGCTCGACGTAGCTCCACGCTTCGAGCGGCGTGGTGGCAAGATAGGCGAGGTTCAGCCAAGCGCCGATGTGGGCGGGATTGGCGGTCGCCACTTTCATGAAGTACCAGCGCGCTTCCTCATATCTGCCGCCGATCACAGCGCCGACGCCCATGTTGTAGGCGGTCAGCTG
>JAGHYP010000235.1 GCA_017743585.1 Chloroflexota bacterium | reverse complement strand
ACATAGCCGCAATCGCGGCACAAGATGAAGGTCGCCGTGCCGCGCCGATTCAAAAAGAGCAATGCCTGCTCGCCGCGCTCAAGCGTCTCGCGCAGCGCCTGCCGCAACGCAGCGCTGAACATGCTGCGATTGCCTGCGCGCAGCTCTGCGCGCATATCCACCACAGTCACAGGCGGCAATGGCGCTGCCGCCGCCTCAGATGTGCCGTCTGAGGCGTTGCGCGGCACGATCACGCGATTGGGCAGACGCAAGTAGGTCAGCTCGCCGCGCCGCGCGCGGAACATGGTGACCACATCGGGCGTGGCTGAGCCGAGAATCGCCACGCCGCGCACCAGTCGCATCAGCGCCAATGCCGCCTCGCGCGCGTGATAATACGGCGGCGGCAACGGCGGCGATTGCTTATAGCTATCGTCGTGCTCTTCATCAACGACGATCACGCCTAGATCGGGCAGCGGCGTGAAGATCGCCGAGCGCGCGCCGATCACCACGCCGATCTCGCCATTGCGCGCGCGCCGCCATGTGTCATACTGCTCGCCGTCGGTCAGCGCGCTATGCACCACAGCTACTTGTCCCTGAAAGCGCGAGGCAAAGCGGCTGACCGTCTGCGCGACTAACGCGATCTCCGGCACAAGGACGAGCGCCTGCCTGCCTTGCGCGAGTGCATGCTCAATGGCGCGCAGGTAAATCTCGGTTTTGCCGGCGCCTGTCACGCCGTGCAGCAGAAAAGCGCCGCCCCCTGCGTCTTGTGCAGCGCGGATCGCTTGCCAGCAGGCTTCCTGCTCCGCAGTCAAGGTTGGAATTGGCTGTGGCGGGTAGTCTCGGTTGGCTAGCGGATCGCGATAGCGCTCTTCCTCGCTGATCTCGATTAGCTCTTTGGCGGCGAGCTGGCGCAGTGCGTGCAGACTGGCGCCTGACTCGCGGATTAGATCGCTTACATCGCACACGCCGCCTTGCTCGGCTAGGGTCAAGAGCGCAGCCGCCTGCTTGGGGCTGCGCGCTAGCGCTTGGGCGACCGCCGGCACGCGCTCAAGGCTGATGCTCAGGCGCGCTACGCGCACTGTGCGCGCTTCGGCATCAGGCTCAGGCAAGATCGGCTCGCTGATCAAGCGCCCGCCGGCGAGCAGCGGTCGGATTGCCTCACGCCATGCGCGGCCGGGCAAAGCGCGGTCGATCTGCTTGGCGGTCAGCGCGCCGCGCTTGCACAGCAACGCGATGACTTGGGCAGCGAGCGTCTTGCCTTCGGGCGGGCACTCGCTTTCGGGATCAGCGAGGCGGTAGCGTACGCTGCCGCGCTTGGCGATGCCCGGCGGCAACATCAACCACAGGCAACTCGCCAATGGACTGAGCGTGTGGTCGGCCAGCCAGCGCGCGAAAGCGATTTGCGTAGGCGTGACGACTGGCTCAGGCGTGATGATGGCTTGGATCGGCTTGGCGCGCTGCACGGGGCTCTCGTCCGTTAGCGCCAAGACGATGCCTTGTGATAGACCTGTGCGAAAGCTGACCTGCACCAGCTGCCCGACCTCTACAGGCAGGTCGTCAGGCACGGCGTAGTGGAACGTGCGCCGCACATTCGCTTGATAGACAGCAAGCTCAGCGTACGCTCTCGGCATATCGGGCGCTTGAGACATGCTCACAGTATAGCACGTCTTGGCGCTTGCCAGAGGCGCCCTCTCAGTGTTACGCTGTACGCAACGAGATTTTGAGATAGATAGCGCGCGACCAACATGCACATCCCTGAGCGCTCAGCGCTGCTGGCGATTGATATCGGCAACACAAATATCACGCTCGGCTTGTGGTACAGCGGCGATTGGCGTCACAACTGGCGGGCGCGCACAGTTCACGACAAAATGCCCGATGAATACGCCGTGCTTGTGCGCAGCTTCCTGCGCGACGCAGGCCTGGACTATTCAGTGATCGGCGATGTGGTCATGGCGAGCGTGGTGCCGCCGCTCACGCACGCCTTCGCCGAGCTGACGCGCAAGAATATCGGTCTAGAGCCGTTGATCGTGAACGCGCGCAGCAAGCTCGGCATTCAGCTAGAGGTGGATAATCCTGAGCAAGTGGGCGCAGATCGGATTGTGAACGCGGCGGCGGTTCATCAGCTTTACGGCGGGCCGGCGATTGTGATTGATTTCGGCACGGCGACCACGTTCGATGTGATCTCGCGGCAGGGCAATTACATTGGCGGCAGCATTGCGCCAGGCATCGGGATTGCGCACGATGCGCTAGTGCGGCGCGCTGCGCAGCTCTACAAGGTCGAGTTATCGCCGCCGCCCTCGCCAATCGGACGCAACACCACGCACGCTCTCCAGAGCGGCTTATTTCTGGGCTACCTGTGCATGGTGGAGGGCATGGTAGCGCGCCTGAAAGCAGCCATGCCCGAAGGCGACTGCGCCAAAGTGATCGCCACAGGCGGCTTGGCGAGCTTGTTTCAGCAGCACACAAATGTAATTGAGATCATCGCGCCGACGCTCACATTGGACGGTCTGCGCTTGATTCACGCGCTGAATGCGCCGCCGCAGCCATTTGCACAAGCCTAATCGCGCATTCCCGCCACCAAATTGACCGTGTGGTGTGCGCGGAACAGGCTGTACAAGCCCGGCTTGCCTTGCACTGGACTCAGCACGTTTTCCGCCTCCATGATCGAGAGCCAGAGCGCGACTTCGGCGCTGCTCAAGCCCGTTTCGCGCGCGACGTTCGTCGCGTTGATCGGCATGTGCTGCTCGTAAAGCCGCAGCAAACCTCGAATGAAGGCGTTGCGCTCTCCCAGAATCTCTTGTGCGGTGCTGGATTCGGCGATCACAGAGATGCCCTTGGTCTTGTAAGGACTCTCAGGATTATCGTACTCGTCAATCTTGATGGCTCCGAGCTCCCGAAGCCATTCCACTGCGCGCTGGAAAGTGACGCCTGAATCGAAAGGACGCAAGCGGCGGTGCAAGCTGCCCAGCGGGCACCACGTGAAGTTGCGGTAGCTGGTGAATTGCTCCACGCTGACCACGATCCGCTTCATCATTTCTTCTGTCTCGCGGTCGCGCTTGACGATCTGCGTTGAAGGAGCGTCAAGATCGTCATAGGAAGGCTTGCCGCCGTTGATGGTCAATGCAGGGCGCGCCAATGGCGGCAGGTCTGGCGCCAGCTTGATGACAGGCACTAGGTCTTCGGGATTGAGGCGATGCGGTATCATCTCGCGGATGAGGATGCCTTCGCGCACTAGGCAGTCTATCCACTCTGAGCGCCAAGCGTCATCTGTGTTCAAGCCAGCCTTATCCAGCTCGCGGTCCATGGCGATGCCCTTCAGCAAGAAGCCGTAATTCACGTATTCCCAGCGGCGCACTTCAAGCGTGTTGGCGACGCGCAAGACGATTCGGTCGCGCACAAGGCGCGTGCGCTCGACGAGCGGATGCTCGTCAACTGGCCGCACAAAGTCCAGTCCATCGGCTTGGCGCAGGCGCATGATGCCGATTGCTACAGCCTGCATGATCAAGTCGCGCCCGCGCGCCGCCGAGACGACTGTGTTGGTCTCTTGGAGCTGCTCTTGCAGGGCTTCTAGCGTCACTTCATGCTCGCCTGTGCGCGCCGCCAAGCGGTCGTATTGCAAGATCAGGCTCGACCATTGAGACGGCGTGAAGGTCGTGCCGACGCTGCTGGTGAGCGTCGTGGCGATGCTGGCTTGCCCTGACATATCGTAGCGCAGCAAGCCTAGAAAATCGTCTAGGTACTCAACCTGCAACGTTGGGTTGGTCTCCAGCAGGCGGCTGGTGCTGCCGCGCACGCCCCAGACGATGACTTGCTTGTTGCGCGCGCGCAATGCCGAGAAAACCTCATTGAAGTCGCGGTCGCCGCTTGCGATGATGAAGGTATCGGCGGAATTGGGCTGCGCGCTATCGGCAAGCACGTCTTTGGCGATGCGCATATCGGCGCTGTTCTTGCCCGGCAAATTGAAGACAGGATCTATGTTAGCGAGCGCAAGGCGGCTGCTCGCCTCGTCCGAGACCTCGCGTCCGCTTGAATCGACCAGCGGCGGCAGGCTGCCGCGCTTCCCCCAAGGCGCGTAAGCAGCCATCTTGATGATCTGCCCGTGCGCTTTGGCGCGTGCGCTGAGACCTTCGATCAGGCGGTCAAGATTGATGACGTAGCCCTGCTGATTCAAGCTGATCGCAATGTTCTCGAAGTCAATGTAGAGCGCTACGGTTTTGGTCTGAATGCCCAGCACGGTCTCTAGCGGCTGATAGATGACGTCCTCAGCCTGCTCAGGCATTTGATCTGCCCAGATACGCACGCGCGCGCTCCCGCGCTTTGGCACGCGCGCGATCAACGATAGCATTTGCGGGCTAGTCGCCACGATGATCAGCTCGTCGAGCGGCTGTGGCTCCCCGCTGAAGTAACGCTCCATCAGCTGTCTCTTATACACATCTC
>JAGHYP010000234.1 GCA_017743585.1 Chloroflexota bacterium | reverse complement strand
CTCTTCGCCGCGCGCGTCAGCGGGCAGCGCATTTGCGCCGTTGAGCGGCGCGCCAAGTACGTGCTGATCGCGCTCAGCGCGCAACATCTGATCGTCCATCTGAAGATGACGGGGCATCTGTACGTGCTGCCGAGCGCGCAGGGCGACCCAATGGACCGTTGGCTGCGCGTCCGCTTTCCGCTCGACGACGGCACTGAGTTGCGCTTCTCGGACGCGCGGCGCTTCGGGCGAGTCTACCTCGCCGCGCAGCCTGAAGATATCCTGCCGCCGATCGGGCCGGAGCCGCTAGACGACTCGTTCACGCTTGCCGTCTTCGCTGAGCGCCTGCGCGGGCGCAGAGGTCAGCTGAAGCGCTTGCTGCTCGACCAATCGTTCATTGCGGGCATTGGCAACATCTACGCCGACGAAGCCTTGCACATCGCCGGGTTGCATCCGTTGCGCCGCGCGGATAGCCTGAGCGACGCTGAGCGCGAACGGCTCTATCACGCGATACGGCAGGCGCTGAGCGAGGGCCTAGCGCACATGGGCGCCAGCATCGGTTGGTATCGGCAGCCTGACGGCAAGCGTGGCGAGGCGCAGCACCATCTGCGCGCTTACCGGACGCGGGGCGATTCGCGCCCTTGCCCTGTGTGCGGCGCGCCGATTCAAACCATTCGCGTCGGGCAGCGCGGCACGCACTTCTGCCCGATCTGTCAGCCAATGCCGTAGCTCGCCCTCGGCGCGTCGTCTCATACGGTCATATGCGGTCATATAGCGCCTGAGCTGCCAGATGGCTCGTCCGCTAGTATGCGCACCGATGTGCGCACAGATTGCCCACGCGCTCGGCGTTCTGGCCGCGCTGCCAGCAGCGCGAGTTACCTGCCTACCGACGCGCTAACGCGCGTGCCGCGGCTCGCCGACGTAATACTGCATCGCGCAGCGCTCGCGTCCAACTTGGCGGGCTGCCTCGGCGTACGCCTGCGCGAAAGCGCCCGCCGTCTGATAGCGGCGCTCAGGCTCTTTGAGCAGCGCGCGCATCAAGACGCGCTCAAGGGGATCGGGGAAATCAGGGTTGAGCGATCTGGGCGCAGGCGGCGGCGTATCGACATGGTAGAAGGCGAGCTGCTCAGGGCGCTTGGCGTAGAACGGCAACCTGCCCAAGAGCATCTCGTAGACGACCACTGCCAGTGAGTAGACATCTGAAGCAGGCCTCAGCGGATGGTCAAGCACTTGTTCAGGCGACATGTACTGCGGCGTGCCAACGCTCACGCCGGTCTCGGTCAGCGCTGTCCAGTTCAGCGCCTTGATCAAGCCGAAATCCGCCAAGAAGACCTGATTGCGCAGTTTGCCGTTCACGCGCTGCACTTCAACCAGGATGTTGGAGGGCTTGACATCGCGATGGATGATGTCGCGCTCATGCGCGTAATCGAGCGCGGCAGCGATTGGCTTGATGATCTGCCATGCGTCGATCGGCGTGAAGCGGCGGCTCAGCAAAAGCTCGTAGAGCGACTTGCCTTTCACGTAGCGCATGACGAGGTAGAGCAAGCCGCGATCCTCGCCGAAGTGATAGACAGGGATGATGTGCGGATGCGAAAGAGCGCTCAGCACGCGCCCTTCGCGGATGAAACGCGCGCGAAGCTCGGGATCTTCCGCGTATTTTGGCAGCAAGACCTTGATCGCCAACGGCTCGTTATAGTTCGGATGCTTCGCCAAGTAGACCGATCCCATGCCGCCATCGCCGATCAATTCGCCGACCGTGAATTCGCCAAGCTGCGCGCCTGTCAGCCTATTCCTATCCTCCATCTGCCGCCTCTCCATTGATCGTCACTGCGCTGAGCATATCACGAAGGCGTGTTAAAAAACGTTAAGGGCGCGCTATTGACCCCTGCTGCGTTCAGTGCTAAATTCAGCGCCAGATGAGGCACGGTCATGAGCGACATCGCGGACGTAGGCATCGTCATCGTGAATTGGAACACGCGCGATCTGTTGCGCGGCTGCTTGCGATCACTTGCGGCGAGCGATCCGAGCGTGAAGCGGCGCGTGGTGGTGGTGGATAACGCCAGCAGCGATGGCAGCGTCGCCATGCTGCGCGCAGAGTTCTCTGAAGTGACCGTGCTGGAGAACGCGCAGAACGTCGGCTATGCCGCTGCCAACAATCTCGGTTTGCGGCAGCTTGGCTTCGGGCAGCCGTGCGCACCCGATGCGCCGCGCTATGCCTTGCTGCTCAATCCTGATACCGAACTGCCATTCGACGCCTTGCGGGCGATGATCGCGCGCTTAGATGCCGATCCGACGATCGGCGCTGGCGGTCCGCGCTTGGTGCTGCCGAATGGCAAGCTCGATCTGGCGTGCCGCCGCAGCTTCCCCACGCCTGAGGTCGCCATGTGGCGGATGCTGGGTTTGAGCAAGCTCTTCCCGAAGAGCCGCCTGTTCGGGCGCTATAACCTGACTTACTTAGACGAGCACCTTGAGGCTGAGGTGGATTGCGTTGTCGGCGCGTTTATGATGGTGCGCCGCGAGGCGATCGCGCGCGTCGGGCTGTTGGATGAAGCCTTCTGGATGTACGGAGAAGACATAGATTGGGCGTATCGAATCAAACAAGACGGATGGAAGATACTCTACTACCCCAAAGTGACAGTCCTGCACATCAAGCGGGCAGCCAGCCGCCTGAATCCGAGAGCGCGGCTGGAGTTTCAGCGCGCCAGCCTGATCTTCTACTACAAACATTACGCTCGCCAGACGCCGCGCCTGATGCACTGGGCAGTGCTAGCCGGGCTGCTGATCAAGGGCGGGCGTCCGCTGTGGGCGGACATTCAAGCGCTAAGAAAAGCGCACTGACAGCAGAGCCGCCGCGCTTGCGCAGCTTTTTGGCAGGCCTGCTGCTGCTGATCGATCTCGGCGCGCTGGGCGTCGCTTTTTGGTTGGGTTATCTAGCGCGGCGTGAAGTGCCGCTCTTCGCCGCGCCAATCGATCCGCCGCCGCTGCGCGCTTACCTGCCCGTCTTCCTGATCCAAACGGCGACCATGCTGACCGTCTTCTACTTTGCGCGGCTATACCATCAGCGGCGAGCTGCGAGCCGCATTGATACGCTCTACGCAATTGCCGCCTCAGTCTCAATTGGCGTGGTCATGTCGAACGGCATTTCCAGCATCCTGCTGAAAGGCACGGGCGTCGGCACGGACTACCCGCGCCAGATGATCTTGTACGTCTGGCTGTTCACGCTGATCGCGGTCGCGCTCGGACGCGAGGTGCATCGGCAGATCACAGTGCGCTTGCGCAAGAGCGGCTTCGCGCGCGACCGCGTGCTGATCGTTGGCTCAGGCGAGGTGGCGCAGAGCCTCATCCAGCATATTCAAGCCAATCCGCAGCTCGGTTATCAGATTGTTGGCGCAGTGAACGGGCAGGGCGAGCAGACTGTGGCGCGAGTGCCGATCGTCGGCACGACAGCTGAGCTTTCCGAGCTGATCGATGCCTATCACATTGATGAGGTGATCATCGCGCAGCCTGAGCTGCAGCGCCAAGAGCTAGTCAATTTGGTGGCGAGCTGCCAGCGCGGACGAGTCAGCATCAAAATTTACCCTGATCTGTTCAGCTACATGACGGGCGGCATGAGCGTGGACGATCTAGGTGGCCTGCCGCTGCTCTCAGTGCGCGACGTGGCGCTGCGCGGCTGGAAGCTCTCGCTCAAGCGCGGCTTGGATATCTTCGGCGCTGCCTTCGGCTTGATCTTTCTCTCACCATTTATGTTGCTGACCGCGATCTTGATCAAGCGCGAATCGCCCGGGCCAGTCTTCTTCGTTCAAGAGCGCATGGGCTTAGACGGGCGCCCGTTCCCGATGCTCAAGTTCCGCTCGATGCACGTGGATGCTGAGAAAGACGGTCCAGGCTGGACGACTGCTAACGATCCGCGCGTGACGCGCATCGGCAGGTGGATGCGCCGCAATAACTGGGACGAGATTCCGAACTTGATCAACGTGCTGCTGGGACATATGAGCCTAGTCGGACCGCGCCCCGAGCAGCCGCACTTTGTGCAGCAGTTCCGCGAGAAGATTCCGCGCTACATGGAGCGCCATCGCGAGAAGGCGGGCGTGACCGGCTGGGCGCAAGTGAACGGCTTGCGCGGCGATACCAGCATCGAGGAGCGCATCAAGTACGACTTGTGGTATGTTGAGAACTGGTCGATCTGGCTTGACCTGAAGATCATCCTGCGAACCATTGTGCAGACCTTGACGGGCAGGAGCAAAAACGCCTACTGACGAAAGTCACATGGGCGAGCTGCTGATCATCCTACTGCTGATCGTAGCGAACGGCGTTTTCGTCATGTCAGAGACGGCGCTGCTCTCAGCGCGGAAGGCGCGGCTGCAACAGCGCGCCGACGAAGGCGATCAGCGCGCAGCGGTCGCGCTCGAGCTCGCCAATCAGCCGAGCGCATTCCTCGCCACTGTGCAGATCGGCATCACGCTGATCGGCATCCTGGCGGGCGCGTTCGGC
>JAGHYP010000233.1 GCA_017743585.1 Chloroflexota bacterium | reverse complement strand
ATCACAAAAGCGGCCAAGCCGACCAGAATCACAATCAGGGCAGTTTGGACGCCTTGCCAGAAATTTGGCGGCAGCTCAGGCGCAGAGAGCTTGACGGCGGGCAACTTGATCTGTGGCAGTTTGATCTGTGGCATCAACGGCGCAGGCGGCGGCGATTCGCCGGTCAGGCGCTCGAGAGCGGCGCGCGCTTTGGCGCTGCGCGGGTTGACCGCCAGCGCGCGGCGCAGCGCTTGCACGCGCTCGGCGTCGCTTTGCGCGGCTGCCGCCAACCATAACCAGACCGCTTCATGCTCAGGATGCGTCTGGCTCAGCTGATACAGGATAGGACGCGCTCGCTCAGCGTAGCCTTCCCGAATCAGACGGATCGCTCGATTGAGCGCCTGCGCCAAATTCTCAGTCGCCAAGCTGCACCTCGATCCGTGCCATCAGCTTAGATCCGTGCCATCAGCTCAGGATCTCGTCTTCATAGCGCGTCACTTCGCCAAGACGCTTCAAAGTCAGCTCAGGCAAGCCTTCGTAGGCGGCTGCTAAGCGCTCGTCCACTTGTTTGTTCAGCTTTTCGAAAAGCGAGTTGCCTTGGTGATCGCAATCCACGATCAACGGGCCGAAGTTTTCGACATCCAGTATCCACATCGCCTGCGCCAAGCCGAGCTCTTGCCGCCAGACGACCTGCCGCACGCGCCGGATGGCTTGCCCGTACATTGCGCCGAGCCCGTAGCCCATCAGCAATAGGTAGGTCGCGCCGTTTGGCACAAAGTGCGCCTTGTAAATCTCAGAGGATAAGCCGCTCTTGCCGATGATGCACTTAACGCCGAACTCGCCTAGTAGGCGCGGCATCCATTTGGCAAAGCGGAAAGACGCTGTGCCTGTTACAGCGCTGATGCGATATTCGCCCGGATCGCTGCCATCCGCCGATGGCGGGCGAATTTCCTCGACTGCCGGCGATGAATGAAAATTGACGTTGATCTGCGAGATGTCCACGCCGTGCGGCAACGGATGCCCTTCGTCTAACAAACGGCGATAGAAACCCTCGCGCCCCGTGAAAAGCGTGCCGCTCAGGTAGACCACATCGCCCATCTCTAGCTTCGCAGTGTCCTCAGGGCGAATCGGCGTGCGCAGATCGTGACGGCGCAGTTTCTCAAGTGCGCTGCTCATTCATCCTGCTCCTGCAGGGCGTAAGTAGTCACCCAATAAACGATGCTGCCAGCGCCAACTAGCAAGAAAATCGCGATCAGGATGATCAGGAAAGTGAAGATGTTGAAGTCCATATGCGCTAATCCTTCTTCCGATACGCCGCGAGCCGTGCTGCGCAGGTGTTCGCTCAAGGTATCCTAGTAACGCACGCGCAGCCTTGGCGCGATATCGCTGCGCGCTGTACAAAGCGCCGACTCAGCGCCCTCGCAGGGCGTCATTCAGCGGCGCTGAGACGCGCGCCCAATCGTCTAGGAACATCTTCAAGCCAATCTCGGTCATCGGATGATCCATCAAGCCTTTCAGCACGCTGAACGGCATGGTCACAATGTGCGCGCCTGCCAGCAAACACTCGTAGACTTGCAGCGACGTGCGGATGCTGGCAGCCACCACTTCGCGATCCCAATTGCAGTTCTTGAAGATCGTCACACAATCGCGCACCAACTGCATCCCGTCGTGACCGATGGCGTCTAGGCGATTGACGAATGGTGAGACGAAATGCGCGCCCGCTGCCGCCGCCATATACGCCTGATTGGCTGAGAAGATCAGCGTGGCGTTGATGGTGGCGAAGTCTTTGACGATCTTCATCGCCTTCAACCCCTCGATGATTGTCGGAATCTTGACCACTACGTGCGGCGACCAGCGCACGAATTCTTCCGCCTCGCGCACCATGCCTTGCCAATCCGTGCTGACCACTTCCACGCTGACAGGCCCTTGCACAGTCTCGATGATCTCGAGGACGTGCGCGCGGAGATCAGTGACTCCTGCATTGGCAATATGCGTCGGATTGGTGGTCACGCCGCGCACTACGCCCCACGAAACTGCCTCGCGGATTTCATCCAGAATTGCCGTATCAAGCCAAACTTTCATAGAACTGACCTCAGTTTCGCAGCACTCTGCGCCGATGCGCATGATTGTAGCGCGTCTTGGGCGGATCGCACGGCGCGCCTACGGGTCAAGGTGAGTCTTTACAGCTTCGCTCTCAAGCTTAACCCGTCAAGCGGAAGCCGAATAGCTCGCTGCCGCCAGGGTAGATAATCTGCGGCAACGGCTCGCCGATATTCCACTGCTCGCGCCACAGCCGCTCGTAAGTGCCGTCGCGCGCCATCTCTTGCAGCGTCGCCTCGACCAACATGCGGAACGGCACATCGTTGCGCGGCACGCCCAAGGCAAGCGGACGCGGATCGTATAGGCGCGGCGTGAGCGCCACGCGATCGGCGTTCGCTTGCGCTAGCGGCACAACGCGCAGCGCATCGCCGAAGAACAGCCGCACGTTGTTCTCGAAAACTGCTGCCACTGCCTTGCGATCGTCGTCGAAGCGCACGTTGCGAATGGTCTGTGCGTTGATGCCGGCGCTGATCGCCAGCCGGCGCGCGATCTCAAACGCCTCAGGCTCGTCGGCGTACGTGCCAATGACGCGACTGCCTATGCGTAGGTCGCCGAAGCCCTGCATCCCGCTTCGAACGCGCACAAGCATCCGATAGCCGCGCTGCGCGTAAATAGCCGCATAATCTACTCTGTCAATCGGGCTCCAGCGCGGCGTGAGTCCGACCGCCAGATCGGCATTGCCGCTCGCCAATACATCTTCGGGATTTGAGTATGAGTTTTGCACAAGCGCGACCCGTACATTCCAGCGGCGCGCCATCTCGAAGATCAGCGCGCTATTGAAGCGCTCCAAAAGCGAGACCTGACCGTTCGCGTCAGGCGGTATGCCGAGCCCTGCCACGCGCAGCGGATCGCCCGCGCGCAATCGCTCGACCACTGAGCGCTCAGGGCGCACGATATCCACGGGGAAATCTTGCAGCAAGCGCGGATCGGCGTCCAGATCGGGCCAGACAAGCGGCAGAACGCGCTCAGAGCGCGGCATCAAGCCCTCAGGAAACCACAGGTCGTAGATCGGCGTCAGGCGGCCGGTCGCCACCAGACGCTGCAACGTGCGATTGACGAGCGTGCGCAGGCTATCGTCATAGCGTAACATGGCAATGCCGTACGGCTCGCTACGAAAAACGCCCTGCAAGAGCTTCACTCCATGAATGCCGCCTAACCGGACGCGCTGATCGAGCGCCCAGCGATCGTCCACCAGCGCGGCGATTTGGCGCGCGCCGAGCGCCGCCAACGCATCGTCCAACATGGCGTAGCGCTGCACCTCAGCTTGTAAGCCGTTCGCCGCGCTCCACTCCAAAAATGCTTCTTCACCGCGCGAGCCGATGATCACGCCGACCGACTGCCCGCCCAGCTCTATGATGCTCTGCAGCGGCGAATCCGCCATGGCAAGCGCCACTTGTAAGCCGACGAAGATCGGATGGCTGAAGTCGAGGTGCTCGGGCGGGTCTCGCCGTATGATCTGCTGACCCATCAAAAGGTCAATGGCGCCGCTTCGCAACATCGCATCGGCTGTGTGGCGCGTCACATGACGCAGCTCAAGCGAGACGCCCCAATCCTCAGCAATGGCGCGCGCGATATCTGCCTCGAAGCCCTCCACAATGCCGAGCGCGTTGATGCCGCTGAACGGCTTGCGATTGAACGGAATGCCGACGATCAGGCTGCCGCGCTCGCGGATGCGCGCCAATGCCGAGCGCGTGATCGGCGGATATGGCGTCGGCGTCGGGGCAGGCGGCACTAAAGTCGGCGGCACGCGCGTTGGCACATCTTGCGCCACGGCGGGCGCCATCCACATGAGCAGCGCGGCGGCCGCCGAGAGCGCACATAGCCTGAGAAAACGCATGGGAGCATCCTGAAGTTCAGGGTGTAGCGGCAATTGTAACGCGCTTGCCCCTGTGCGCCACTTTGCGTTAGAATAGCGCACAGATTTGCTCAGCACATCTTCAAAGAGATGCTTTCCTTCCAAGAGACCTCGCATCCACCAACTCAAGCGCTGCATCAGCGCAAATTGAAAATTGTGGAGAACGTTTTTCAGATCGCTACCAATGCGCCATGGCTTGTCCACACCGAGGAGTACTTCGGCACGCGCGACGTCCAATCGCTGCTAACCAACTACCACACTGTGCTTGAAGCGCCCGCTGATGCACGCGCTGACGCCGACGTGCTGCTCTTCGATCTGCCCGATCAGCCACTGCGCATCCATCTGACGCCGCGCCAATTGTGGATCAGCGGCGATCTGAGTGCGCTAGAGCGCGATGTGATAGATCGGCGCTACAGCATCTTCGGCAACATGGGCTTATTTTTCCGCTACTCGTTAGCCGCGCTGCAGCGCTTTCACGGCATTGTCAGCTTGCACGCTTCGTCGTTCTATCATCCAGAGCGCAACGAGCTGTTGATCGTCGGCGGCGGGAGCGGCGCGGGCAAATCGGTCTATC
>JAGHYP010000008.1 GCA_017743585.1 Chloroflexota bacterium | reverse complement strand
CGGCTGATCTTTTTGCTGGGCAATCTAGGCGATATGGGCAAACACACCATCAGCGCGCACCGCGAAGTTGGCAGACGAGCAGCGGAAGTGGTGGACGTTTTGGTCACTGAGGGCGATTTAGCGGCCGTGGCGGGGCGCGCTGCGCTCGATCACGGCATGGATCGGCGCAACGTGCGCATCACCTACTCGCCCGAAGATGCGGCAGCCAGCATCGCCAGCTGGTTGCAGCCTGACGACGTGGTGGTGATCAAGGGCAGCGCTGCCAGCCGTATGGAACGCGCTACACGTGCGCTGCTGGCGCACGCTGAGGACATGGCACGGCTGCCGCGCTACGATGAGTGGGACGTTGAGCATTTGGCGCGCGTGCTGCCACGCCAGACGTGGGTTGAGATTGACCGAAGCGCAATTGCGCACAATGTGCGTCGGATCAAGGAGATCGTCGGCGAGAACGTGACAGTCGTGGCAGTCGTCAAGGCGAACGGCTACGGGCATGGCGCTGTGGCAGTTGCCTCAACGGCTTTGAACAACGGCGCTGCGTATTTGGCGGTCAGCGCTATTGGCGAGGCAATCGAGCTGCGCGAAGCGGCGATCGACGCGCCGATCTTGGTCTTCGGCTACACACCGCCAAGCGCCGTCCGTCAGGCACTGCGCTACGATCTGACGCTGACGCTCCACGATCTGGATGTGGCGCGCGCCTACAATCGCATCGCGCGCGAGCTGGGCACTACCTTGCGGGTGCATGTGAAGATAGACACTGGACTCGGACGCATGGGCTTGCTGCCTGAGCAGGTGACGCCGTTCTTCCGTAGCGTGCGCAATCTGCGCAACCTTGAGATCGAAGGCATTTACACACACTTCGCTTCCGCCGATAGCAACCCGGAATATACCCGCGCTCAGCTGCAAGTCTTTGAGAATTGCCTGGCGCCGCTGCGCGCTGCTGGCTTGCAATTCAAGTACATTCACGCTGCTAACACGGCTGCCACGCTCACCATGCCCGAGGCGCATTACAACATGGTGCGCCCAGGCATTGGCATTTACGGCATCACGCCGGGCGCTGGCGCGCCGCTGCCACCTGATTTCCGCCCCGCCTTGACGTGGAAGACGACCATTGGCATTGTCAAGACGCTGCCAAAAGGCGCGTACGTCGGCTATGGCAACACGTATCGCACGCGCGGCACAGAGCGCATTGCTATCATCAACGTCGGCTACGCGGATGGCTTCCGTCGTGCGCCTGGGCACTGGCGCGAGGTGTTGGTTCACGGGCAGCGCGTGCCCGTCGTCGGGCGCGTCAGCATGGATTTATCGGCGATCAACGTGACCAACGTGCCGAACGTCAGCATCGGCGATGAGGTAGTGCTGATTGGCAGGCAAGGCAATGAATGCATCAGCGTTGACGAAGTCGCTGAGTGGCTGGATACCAACACTTATGAAGTCGTCGCGTCTATCGCGGCGCGCGTGCCACGTCTGTAGCGGATTGCACGGCACTCAAATATGGTAGGGCTAAGCCTTTAGTGCGTCCATTGAGCAGGACAAGCGAGGCTTACCATGACCTTTCCACACGCCCAAGCGCGCCTTGATAAGCTGCGCGGCATCCTGCGGCGCGCCCAGTACGATTGCGTAGTGCTGACGCCCGGCGCCAACTTCTTCTACCTGAGCGGCATCGCTTTTGAGATAGGCTCGCGACCGATCTTGTTGCTGATCACGCCTGACGGAGTGCCTGCGCTGGTCATCCCCGCTCTTGAATTGCCGCGCCTCGAAGGGCGTGAGCCGTTCCCGCTGCGCTACTTCTGCTACTGCGACGCCGAAGGCTACACAACCGCGCTCGCCGCAGCTTGCGAGGCGCTCTCGCTCGCAGGGAAGCGCATTGGCGTGGAAGGCATGAAGCTGCGCTTCGCCGAGGGCGAAGCTCTGGCGCGCTACGCCCCTGGGAGCCGCTTGGAAGCCGCCGACGATACGTTGCAGTGGCTGCGCATTCACAAGACGGCGGATGAGATCGCGCAGATGCGACGCGCCATTGCCATCAGCGAGGCGGCGCTCGCGCAAGTTGTGCCACAGGTGCGCGTCGGCATGAGCGAGCGGCAGATCGCACGCTTGCTAAGCGAGGCGCTCAACGCGCAAGGCGCTGAGGCATACGCCTTCGAGCCGCTCGTGCTGAGCGGAGAGAACACCGCGCAGCCGCACGGCACAAGCACTGATCGCACGATCCGCGAAGGCGACTTGTTGCTCTTCGATTTTGGCGCCAAGAGCGGCGGCTATGCAGCGGATATCACGCGCACATTTGTGATCGGCGCGCCGAGCGCGCAAATTGCGCACATCTACGAGACCGTGCGCGCAGCAAATCTGGCGGGCATCGAAGCGGCTAGAGCGGGCGTGCCGTGTCAAGCTGTGGACGCTGCCGCGCGGCAGGTCATTGTGCAAGCAGGGTATGGCGAGCATTTCATCCATCGCACAGGTCACGGGTTAGGTCTGGATATTCACGAGGCGCCGTACATCCGCGAAGGCAATGGGCAGCTGCTTGAGGCGGGCATGACCTTCACGATTGAGCCGGGCATCTACATCGCAGGGCTCGGCGGCGTCCGCATTGAGGACGACGTGCTGATCGCAGATAGCGGCGCTGAAGTGCTGACCAGTTTTCCAAAGACTTTGCAGAGCATCGGAGTGTAAAGGCGATGGCTGAGCATTTCATCTATCTACACGGCTTCGCCTCGTCGCCTGCTTCGAGTAAAGCGCAGGCGTTCAAGGCGCGCTTCGCCGAGCGCGGCATCCCGCTGCACATCCCTGACCTGAACGTGCCGAGCTTCGAGCGGCTGACGCTGACAGCGATGATCGCAGAAGTGGCGGCGCTCATCCGCAGCCTGCCCCACGGCGCAGTCAATTTGATCGGCTCGAGCTTGGGTGGGACCGTCGCGCTGCATCTGACAGATCGGCTCAGCGATGCCGAGGGCGCGCGGGTGGCGCGTCTGCTGCTCCTAGCGCCTGCGCTCGACTTTCACGCCAATCGCATCAGTCAGCTGAGCGAGGCGGGGATGCGCGCCTGGCGCGAGAGCGGCTGGCTGAACGTCTTCCACTACGGCGAGAATGCTGAGCGGCGCGTGCATTACGGCCTGATGGAAGACCTGCTGACCTACGACTCGTTCTCCGTGACGCTGCAGCAGCCGATTTTGATCTATCACGGCGTGCAGGATGAGTCAGTGGA
This sequence comes from Chloroflexota bacterium, assembly GCA_017743585.1. Classification (GTDB taxonomy): domain Bacteria; phylum Chloroflexota; class Anaerolineae; order Aggregatilineales; family UBA2796; genus CP2-2F. Next base: position 21,350 of record JAGHYP010000008.1, on the reverse strand, counting down.
CTACCGGCAATCGGTGCGCTTCGCGCAGTCGCGTCCGAATGTGACATTGCGCCTTGTCGAATCCGACCATCAACTGCACGATCAGCTTGACAACATCTGGGCGGAAGCGATCCAGTTCTTCAATCTGTAGGTTCAATCTGTAGGCAAGTGGCACATCGCCGCGTGCGGATGAGAAAGCTCGCGCATTTTCTGCTGAGCCTTGCCTTGCTCATCGTCAGCTTGCGAATGCCGATTCGTGCGCAGGCGCAGACACCGCTCGATCTAGAGCAGTTGCAACGCGCCACAGTGCAGATCACGCAAGTGTTCACCAATGCCCTCGGGCAGACTGTGATCTCGTGCATCGGCTCCGGCACGATTGTGAGCGCCGATGGACTGATCCTGACCAACGCGCACGTCGCCTTGCCGATTGCAGGCTGCCGCTCGGATCGGATTGTGGTCGCGTTGACTGTGCGCATTGGCGAGGCGCCAGTGCCGAAGTACTACGCTGAGGTGCTATCCGTCAACACGGGCTGGGACTTAGCGGTCTTGCGGGTGGCGCGCACACTAGACGGCCGCCCTGTCAATCGCGAGGCGCTCCTGCTGCCCTTTGTGGAACTGGGCAACTCGGACGATGTGAGGTTGGACCAGACCGTTGTGTTCGTCGGCTATGCCGCGCCTGAGCGCGATCCGACTGCCAGCAGCACAGTGCGCGTCGTGCGCGGCACGATCAGCGGCTTCACGGCTGAGGCGCGGCTGGGCGAGCGCGCTTGGCTCAAGACGCGCGCCGCTCTGCTCGGCACCATGAGCGGCGGCGGCGCTTACGATGCACAAGGGCGGCTGATCGGCATCCCGACCGTCGAGCCTGCCACGAGCGGCGTGCTGGGCAACCCTGACCAGAGCTGCCGGCGCATTCAAGATACCGACGGCAACGGCCGCGTAGACGAGAGCGACCTATGCGTGCCGATCAGCGGCTTTGTGAACGCGTTGCGCCCATCGCGCTTGGCGCGCGGCTTGATCCTCGCTGCTCAGCTAGAGATCACGCCGTTCTCGCAGCAGGCTCTGCCCGAGCCGCAGCCAATCCGCTTTGAGGAGATCGGGCAAAACACTGCTGAGGCGCCGCAATTCAAGCGCTTGCTCTTCGCCACAGGCGTCGATCTGGCGGGCAATCCGACGCGAATTATCAGGCGCGCGCCTGCAGGCATCAACACGCTCTACTTGTTCTTCGATTACGCCAACATGCGCGATGGGCTGATCTACGAGTTGCGCGTGCTACGCAACGGCGTGCTCGATCCGACTTTCAGCCTAGCGCCTGCCACGTGGAGCGGCGGACGCAACGGCTTGTGGTACATCGGCAGCACAGCGCAAGTCTATCCAAACGGCGACTATGAATTCATCTTGTTCATCGAAGGCGCGCGTGTGGCGAGCGCGACCATCACAATTGGCGGCAGCGCCTCAACCGAGCCTGAATTTTCTAACATCCTATTCGGCGTGCAAGACCTGAACTTTCAGCTGGTGAATACAGGCAACATCCTGCCTGTCTCGAATGTGATCAACGCTGAGTTTGTCTACACCAACATGGTGGACGGCACGCCTTGGCGGCAGGTGTGGTACTATGAAGGCCTGCGCATTTCCGAGGTGAATGAGCTGTGGTCAGGCGGCAGCAACGGCAAGCGCTTGATCACTGCCAGCGCGCCTGTGACGAGTCCGCTGCAGCCAGGGCGCTACCGCTTGGAGCTGTACATTGAAGAGCGGCTCGCTGCCTCATCCGATTTCATCATGGCGGGCGGTCAGGTCGATCTCAGCACAGAAGTCTTCACTGACTTGACCTTTGCCAGCGAGCTGGTCAACGGCGCGCCGAGCGGCATTGTCGGCGTCACTTTCCCGAACACGATCGCCGACCTGTACGCTATCTTCAACTGGCGCGATATCGCGCCGGGGACGCCGTTCACATGGCGCTGGACTGTGGACAACAATCCGCTCTTTGAGGTCACGCAGCCTTGGACGAACCCGACTACGGGCAATGGCGCATGGCTGCGCTTGCGTCCGAATCGCCTACTGCCTGAAGGCTCGTACAGAATCGAGCTGCTGATCGGTGGTGTGGTCAAGGCAAGCGCCACGGCGCGCGTCGGCATCGGCCAGTTGCCGATTCGCCTGTTCGTGCGCGCTGAGGGCGTCTTGGTGCAAGGGCAGATCGTGGACGCTGAGACCAACGCGGGCGTTGCGGGCGTGGCAGTGATCTTCCTCAAGCCGTTGCTCGATGTGGCAGACTTCACATGGCAGATGAGCGAAGTCTATGATATCGCGTTCACTGATCTGAGCGGACGTTTCGCGCTCTCGCGCCTGTTAGCGCGCGGCGAGCGCTACAGCATCATTGTCTTGGCGCAAGGTTACCTGCCTATCACGACGGATGGGTTTCGCATTCTGCGCGACGAGGTTGGCCCGGTTGAGCTACGCCTTGAGCTGAGTCGCGACTGACGCTCACAGCGCTTCAGTCTCTCAAGACGCGGGCTGACTTTTGGGCGAATCAGCGCGATTATCGGGATAGCGCAGATGCTTCGCGCAGCGCTGCGCCAGCAAGGGAGCAGATTTCTGAGTGCGAGCGATCTTCATCGGCATAGACCTAGCGTGGTCAGCGCGCAATACCAGCGGGCTAGCAGCTTTGGCATTGAGCGATGGCTGCGCGCATTTGGCAGAGCCGCTGTGTTTGGCGCGGACCGACGCAGAGATCGTGGCATTTGTGCGGCGCTACGCCGATGGCATGCCGCTGATCGTGGCAATTGACGCGCCGCTGCATGTGCCAAATGCTACGGGCAAACGACTCGGCGACGCGCTGATCAGCAAGGTCTTCGGCAGGTATGGCGCGGGCGCATATCCTGCCAATCGAACGTTGTTGAGCAGATACAACGGCGGCATCTTGCGAGGCGAGCAGCTGATCGCGCAACTGACGGCGCTGGATATTCAGCACATGCCATATCTGGTCGCGCGGCAAGCCGTGCGCTGCGCTTTCGAGGTCTATCCACATGCCGCCATGATCGGTCTGTTCAGGCTGCCGCGCGCGCTGCGCTACAAACGCAAAGGCGGGCTGAGCCGCGCCGAGCAAGAGATGGCATGGCAACAATACGCACATCACCTGCGCGCGCTCGCCGCTGCCACGCCATCACTCCGACTGCCCGATCCGCTTTTGGAAGCCACATGGTGCAAGGCTGAAGAAGATAAGCGCGATGCATTACTGTGCGCATACATCGCGCTGCATTACTGGTGGCACGGCTCAGCGTTTTGGCAGGTCCACGGCACGCCTGAGGCAGGTTACATCGTCGCGCCGCGCCTTGCCTAACTTTCAGCAATGGCGCGTGCGAGCGTGAGCAAGGTCTGCTCGACCATCTCAAGGCGCACTTGTTCTTGATCTTCCCACCACTGATAGTCCTGATAGCGCGCTCGATAGTCTTCCAAGAGCGCCGTCACTGATTCGGGGCTGGCGCCGCCTAGGCCGCGCCGCGATTCGACGATGGCCATTGGCGCTTGCGCTTGGCGAACCTCTGCCTCAGGCAACTGCAGCGTCCGACCGAGCAACGCCTGCGCAGCTTGATCGAGCGCGGCGCTTGTGAGCGGCTGATTGCTTGCTTGCCCTGCTTCGAGCGCGGCGCGCACTGCATAGCCGATCACGCGATGCGCTGTGTGCGGATCAAGATTGGCAGCCTCGCACAAATAGTCGCCCAAATCGGTAGCGCCGCTGAAACCTTCGGCAGCGCGCTCAGCCATGCGCGCAGTGTGCCATTCAGCGCGCTCCAGCACGCCTGTCAGCAAGCGCACAGCGCGCGTAGCACGCTCTAGCGTGCGCGGCAGCTCGCCATAGGCAAAAATGCGGTTGTCAGGTTGACCTGAGGGTGTTTGGTTGGTGGCGATCACAGTGTATAGCGCAGCGCCGCTGGCGCGCGCCGCGCCGCGCACGTAAGCGAGGCTATACGGGTTCTTCTTCTGCGGCATGATGACGCTGGTGCGCGAATGCGCATCGGCAAGCGTCAGATAGCCGAATTCCTCAGCGGCGAAGATGAACAGGTCTTCGGCAAGGCGGTCGAGCGTGGTCATCAGGATGACGATATTGGCCGCCACCTCGATCGCCACGTCGGCTTGCCACATCGCGTCGCGCGTGTGCGCAGCAATGCCTTCAAAGCCGAGCAGCTCAGCGGCGCGCGCGCGATCCAGCGGCAGGCGCGAGCCATTCACGCTGCCGCTGCCGATGGGCGATTGATTTAGGCGCGTGTACGTAGCGCGCAAGCGCTCAGCATCGCGCAGCAACGGCGCAGCAAAAGTGAGCAGATAATGCGCGAGCGTGGTCGGATGTGCCTTCTGCAGATAGGTGTAATCAGGCATCAGCGTGGTGCGATGCTGCGCGGCGAGCTGCAAAAGAGTCTTGATGAGCGCGGCGTGCGCTTCGATCAAGCGCAGCAGGTGCGCGCGCGTCGTGACCAAATAGCCGACCGTTGAAGATTCGCGGCGCGCGCGTCCCAGCCGCAGCCAGCCGTCAGCGCCGCCCTCAGGCACGCGCTCGCGAAGCGCCTGCTCGCGATTAGCGTAGACGTCGCCGTAGATAGGATCGAAGGGAAACTGCTCAGCGGGAATTTGATGCAGCTCCAGCAAGCCGCGCATGAGCGGCTGACGCGCATGGCGCGGAATCAAGCCGCATTCGCACAGCATGACGCAATAGGCAAGATCGGCGAGGCTCACGCCGTGATATAGCAAGACGCCATCGGCAACTTCATGCGCAAAGGCTGAGGCGAGCAGCTCATCGGCAGGCTGTTCTTCCAGCCGCGAGCCGTAGCCCATGTGTCCTGCCTGCGCGGCGCGTTGTCTGCGTTCGCTCATGGCGTTTTCTCCTCAAGCTAAAAGGTCAGCGAGCGCAAAAAAGCGTCAAAGTAGTGCTTGTGCTTCTCGAAGACGTCCGCTTTTGCTTCATAGGTGATCACCACAGCCTGCCCTGTGCGCAATACTACCAAGTCTAGCGCGCGGACTGTGATCGGCTCTGCTTGTAGGAACGGATTTGGATCGATGTAGGCGTAAGCGTACATCATCTGCTGCCCGCGCTGACCGCCGGGCAAGGTTGTTGGCGTGCGGCTGAGCGACCGATAGGCGGGCAGCTGCGCCGCGCGATCTATGTCTAGCAGATCGAGAATATCAGCAGGGCGCGCGCCGCTGCCAATCGGAATCAGCTGCAAGCGAATGGTGGTCTTGAAAGGCAGCGCAGCAGGGTCTTGCGCGCGCAGCACAAAACGACTGTCGCTCTCGTCCAAGAGCCAACGCGCAGGATAGCGCACGCTGATGCCTGCCTCGCGATTGACGAAAGGAAAGGTCGCGCTGATGAGGCTATCGCGATAGATGAAGCCATACGCCACAGCGGCGAGCGCGGCGACAATCACCAGAAAATTCGCCAGATGTTGCCGCAAGCTGAGCGGCGCATCGTCCAGATGCATCAACGCACCCCGCCTGCGCGCAATGCCTCGCGCTCGTCTGCTGCGCGCGCTAGAAAACTCAGCGCGCTGAATAGGACGACGACCAAAAAGAGTGCCATGCCTAGTCCGTACATGGCGTTATTCGCAGTGGAGGTGCGCGAGACGCTTGAGACGATCAGTCCTGCGCGGATCACAATCGAGAGCGCGTTGAACAGCGCAGCGATCAGCACGCCGAGCAACGGGGTCAGCACGAAGACGGTCGGTTTGCGCAGCTCATACAGCACGAGCCCGATGATCGGACTGATGGCGATTTGCGCAAGCGCGATCTCGGTCATGCGCAGCGCAGCAGAGGCTAGATTCAGCGTGTTGGTCAGCGCAAAATGAATGTTCAGCGCAGTCGCAAAGCCGACGGCAGCCGCCATTGCATACGCAACGGCATCGAGGCGTGTGTTGAACTCAGTGCGCCAGACGCTGTAGCGCAGCACGGCATATTTCAAGGGCTCATGCACCATGCCGACAGTCAGTGTGTAGCCGATGATGCGATCCAAGCCGCTGGCAGTGCTGAGCCATTCCTCGGTCGCGAAGATTGAGGTGAGCGGCACGGCGACGCCGCTCGCTGCCAGACCGCCTAACGCCAGCACAGCGAGCAAGTTACGGCGGGGCTGGAGCGCACGGCGCTCGGCCGTGTAAGAAATGCCAAGCCATAGGCTGAGCGGCAGCAAAGCGTAAGCGAAGCTCAGCGCGCGCTCTAGATCGGCGGGTAAGCGCAGCGCAACGAGGCGCGTGCCGAAGGCGAGCGCCGCTGCAGTTGCTAGAAGCACAAACGCCTCTAGCCATGCCGCGCGCCACACGCGCCGATAGGGATAGCGCTCGCTCTCTTCGCGTTGCAGTGTCGGCAAGTACGATCGAGATGCCACGGCATACCTTATTGCTATATTGCTATGAGTATGTGTTATTCTGGCACGTGCAAGGCGTCGTTTCAAGCCTCGTCAACGCGCCGAGCGCTCTGTCAAGCCCAGCGGAGCGTTGATCCTTCCGAAGGATTCGCGAAGTATTGTGGTAAACTGCTTGCAGAGAGTAGTTATCATCCATTGGAGCGCGTAGTATGACCGACAAAAAGCTTGTGCGAATAGTCTGCATTGAGGACGATCCCGAGACGATAGATTTGGTCAAGCTGATCTTGCGGCGCGAAGGTTTTGAAGTGATAGGCGTGACTAACGGGCGCGATGGCTTGGCAACTATCGAACAAGCCCAGCCGCAGCTCGTCCTGCTGGATTTGATGATGCCCGACATGAACGGGTGGGAAGTCTATCAGGCGATGCGCGCTCATGAGAGCATGAAGCATATCCCTGTGATTGTATTGACGGCGAAGGCGCAGAGCATTGATAAAGTGCTCGGCTTGCACATCGCCAAGGTAAATGACTACATCACCAAGCCGTTCAGCCCCGCTGAGCTTGTCCAGAGCGTGCGCAAGGTGCTGGACGAAGCTACTTCTGCCACGTAAACAGGGCGCCCCGATCTGCTGGGCGATCAGGGCGTCTCTTTGGTTGGCTACGCCTCAAAGCGCGCCAGATCGGCGTAGAGCGCCTTCAGGGCAGGATAGGTAGCGCGGAAGATCGGATAGAGTCGCTCGTAGTCAGCCATGCTCGCTGGATCGGGCACGATGGTCATCTCCCTGCGCACCAGTTGACGGCAAGCCGTTGGCACGTCAGGATACGCACCCGCGCCAACAGCCGCTAAGATTGCCGCGCCAAATGCCGCACCTTCGTGCGTGTTGACTGTGTAGAGCGGAATGCCCATGATATCGGCGCTCAGTTGCCGCCACACAGGGCTGTTCGCTGCGCCGCCGCTGATTACTGCCTCGCTCGGCTGCACTCCTTGAGCGCGCAATAGCTCTAAGTTATCGCGCATACCGAAGGCAACGCCTTCCATCACAGCGCGCGCCATGTGCGCTATGCCGTGCCGCAAGGTCAGGCCGACGAACGCGCCGCGCGCTAGTGGATCAGGATGTGGATGGCGCTCGCCCGTCAAATACGGCGCAAAAATCAAGCCGAGCGAGCCGCGCGGCACGCGCTCCACGCGTTGATTGAGTTCATCATAGCTCATGGTCGGCGCTAGCTCGTCATGCAGCCAGCGTAGACCGCCTGCCGCGCTCAACATCACGCCCATGTAAAACCACGTGCCCGGCACAGCCGCGCAGAAATGGTGCAGCAAGCCCTCAGGGTGCGGATTGTAGCTCTCGCTGCTAGCGAAAACCACGCCTGACGTGCCGATCGTCAACGAGACCTGATCGCGGCCGACAATGCCGCTGCCGACGCCTGCCGCCGGCTGATCGCCCGCGCCACCAACAATCGGCGTGCCAGCGCGCAGGCCTGTCTCAGCTGCTGCTGCCTCGCTCACATGAGCGCACACCTCAGGCGATTCGCACAGCTCCGGCAGCCATGCGCGCGGAATATCGAGGGCCGCCAATAGCTCGTCTGACCACGTCCGCTTGGCGATCTCCATCAAGCCGAAGCCTGAGCCATCTGCCACGTCTGCCACGTAAGCGCCGCTCAAGCGATAGCGCACGTAGTCCTTCGGCAGCAGCACGTGGGCGATCTGCTTGTAGATATCGGGCTCATGCTCGCGCAACCATATGATCTTCGGGGCTGTGAAGCCTGCCACCATACGGCTGCCGATCAAGTTCCAAAGCTTGTGCGCGCCGACTTTCTCCGTGATCGCCTCGCACTGCGCGCCTGAGCGCTGATCGTTCCACAAAATGGCGGGACGCAATGGATTGCCGTCTTTATCCAGCGCGGTCAGGCCGTGCATCTGTCCCGTCAGGCCGATGGCGGCGATATCTTCAGGCGCGACCTGCTTCAGCACGTCGCGCAGCGCAGCGCTCGTGGCGCGCCACCAATCGTTCGGGTCCTGCTCGCTCCACAGCGGACGCGGCGTAGAGAGCGCATGTGGATAGCTTTGGCTAGCAACGACCTGCCCTTGCATATCCACCACCAATGCTTTAGAGGCGGTCGTGCTGACGTCAATGCCAATGAAATAGGGCTTGCTCATAAACGTTCTCCATGATTTTCGGCAAAAAGCGCTAGCCTGCCTTCAATCTTAGCATGAACAATCTTAGCCCGAACGTTTGTGCGGAGCAACTCACATTTGTTGGACGAGACGCGCAGGATTGCCCGCCGCGACCGCGCCCGCGGGCACGTCGCGCGTGACCACTGCGCCCGCGCCGATCACTGCACCGCGCCCGATGCGCACGCCTTTCAAGATGATCGCCCACATGCCGATGAAAACGTCGTCTTCGATAACAATTGGCGCGCTCTCGCCCGCCGTTGGAGCGATGCAGCGTGCCTCAGGCGCGAGCGGATGAAAGTCTGTGTCAACAATCGTGCTGTTGGCGCCGATCCAGACGTGATTGCCGATCTCGACTCGCGTTTGCGCCACAATGACTGCACCGGTCATGCCGACGTTGTCTCCGATGATCAGCTGCGCGCCGCGCGCCCAAGTGCAGAGCAACGTGCGCCGCACCACGCCGAGCGGATTGGACGCGTACCAACTGCGCAAGGTCAAATTGCGCCCAATGGTGATTGTGCTGCCTGCATGGCGCTGGATGATCGGCGCGCCGTAAATGCGCCAACCATCTTGCCACGCCACGCCGTTCAACATGAAAGTCAGGCGCGCGAGCGGCAGCGTTGCATAGCGCCGCAGCTCGGTCAGCGCCTTCCAAGGCGTTTGACGTGCCTGCCGTAGCAAGTTCACGCTCGCGACTCGTCCTCGCGCCAGCCCGCCAAGCCGTAAGCGCCGACTTTCAGCACTTTCAGCGAGAGTAGCGCGCACTTCAAGCGCACTGGACCGAGCGGAATGCCGAGCAGCTCCAGCACGTCTTCTTTGGTCAGTTGACGCGCTTCTTCGAGCGTCTTGCCCAGCACAACCTCGCCGAGCATAGAAGCCGCCGCTTGGCTGATCGCACAACCTTCGCCCGACCAGCCTAACTCAATAATGCGTCCCTCGCGCACGCGCATGGTCAAGCGCAGGCGGTCGCCGCAGAGCGGATTTTTCTCTTCGTGATCAATATCGCAGGGCTGCAAAATGCCCCAGTTACGCGGATGACGGTAGTGATCGAGGATCGCCTCGTGGTACATATCCATAGCGCATCGCCTTTCACTCGTCTGCATATTATATTATAATACAGCTTGCACAGCGCTTGAACTGTGCGCGCGCCGTCACTCTTGCCCAATTTGAGAGCGCGTCCTTGAGTCGCAGCAAATAGGCTATGAAAACGCCGCCTGAGGTCAAAGGCAACTTCCTGCTCAGCGGCGTGGCTGAGATGAGCGGCGGGCCGGCTTTCTTCAGCGCGCTCGCGAAGTGCAGCCGATCCTGACAGAGTATCATGCGCGTGTGCGCTGTACGCGCCATAGCTTCATGCATAGCTAGAGCGTCGCTGCCTTGTAGCACCTCTCAGGCGAGTTTGGCAGGAATTTTGGCAAAACCTTCAGCATTGAGGTTTTCTCTGGACAAACGCGCCCGACTTGCTCTATGATCGCCGTGTTGAGAGATTGAGACACACCTCAGGAGTCACTTTGCCAATGGAAAACTTGATCAGCCAGCTGAACGCTATGCAGCGCGTCATCCAGCAGCTTATGGAGCGCCTTTGACTTAGCGGCAAAACGTCGCGAAGTCGCTGAGCTGGACGAAAAAGCGAGCGCACCAAATTTTTGGGACGATGTGCGCACGGCGCAGGCGGCCATGCAGCGTTTGGCAGCGCTGCGCGAGGAAATCAGCGTGTGGGAAAGCCTGCAGGCGCGTCTGAGCGATGCGCTAGAGCTAGCACAGCTTGGCGACGAGAGTCTTGCTGAGGCGCTACGGGACGAAGTGGACGCGCTGCAACGAGCCGTGGATCAGCGCGTCTTCGAGGCGATGATGAGCGGCAAGTACGACCGCGAGAACGCGATCGTCTCGATCCATGCAGGCGCCGGCGGCACGGAGTCGCAAGATTGGGCGCAGATGCTGCTGCGCATGTATCTGCGCTGGGCAGAGGCGCACAACATGCAGGTCGAGATCATCGATCAGATGGAAGGCGAAGGCGCAGGCATCAAAAGCGTCACCATGACCGTCAAAGGCAGCTATGCTTACGGCTACCTGCAATCCGAGCGCGGCGTGCATCGCCTTGTGCGCATCAGTCCGTTCGACGCCAACAAGCGGCGGCACACTTCCTTCGCGCTCGTCGAGGTCGTGCCAGATGTGCAGGGCGAGATCACAGACGTTGTGATTGACGAAAAAGACCTCGAAATTGACACCTACCGCTCAAGTGGCGCTGGCGGGCAGCACGTGCAGAAGAATGAGACGGCCGTTCGCATTGTCCACAAGCCAACGGGTATCGTGGTCACTTGCCAGAACGAGCGCAGTCAGAATCAGAATCGCGAGCGCGCTATGCAAGTCTTGCGCGCGCGCCTGCTCGACTTAGAGCGCCGCAAGCAGGAAGAAGAATTCGCCAAGCTGAAAGGCGCGCACGTGGACCCGAACTTCGGCAGCCAGATTCGCTCCTACGTGCTGCATCCATATCAGCTGGTGAAGGATCATCGCACTAACTATGAGGTCGGCAACGCAGCCGCCGTGCTGGACGGACGCTTGGACGACTTCATGGAAGCCTATCTGCGCGCCAAAGTTGGGCAGCAACAAGCCTGAGCGCGCTTGTGCGCCATGAATCCAATTCTTGTGCAGGTAGGCGGCATTCAGATTCGCGCCTTCACGTTTTGGATCGCAGTAGGCGCGTTGCTCTGCACAGCGCTGATCGTCGGGCGCGGCAGGGCGCGGGCGATAGCGCACTTAGATGTCGTTGTGGCGGCAGCGCTGTGCGGCGCGATTGGCGCGCGGGCAGGTCACGTGGCGCTGAACTGGGCGTATTTCGCCGCGCACACAAGCGAGATTTGGTCGTTGAGCAGCGGCGGCTTGAATTGGCATGGCGCTTTGATCGGTTGTTTGCTCGGCGCGCTAGGCATGGCGCAATGGCGGCGCTTGGATGTAGCGCACTTGCGCGACTCGCTAGCGCTATGCCTGCCAGTAGCGGCGCTGGTGAACTGGCAAGCCTGCGTCGCCGCGGCGTGTGGCTATGGCGTCGAGGTGCGCACGCTCGCTGACTATCCGTCATGGCTGGCGATTGAAGCGCCTGATATCTACGGCATAGCGGCGCCGCGCTTGAACGTGCCGCTGCTCGGCATTTTCTGGTCGCTTGCGCTCGGCGCATTAGCGCTGCTCTTGGCGTGGCGCAACGCGCTGCCAGGCGCGCGTCTATGGCTGCTGAGCGCGCTCTACGCGCTCGGCATGGCGCTTCTCAGCGGCTTTCGCGGCGAGTACGTGCCGCTCTGGTTCGGAATGCGCGCCGACCAAGCGCTTGATCTGATCGTCGCTGCATGGTCAGTCCTGTTATGCGTCGCTGCGCTCACGCGCCAAGCGAGGGCAAGGAAAGCCGCGAATGCGCCCAATTGAGTTCGCGCCCTAGTTGCCTGATGGATCTGACTATCCGCGCCCTTCGGCGTGTCCCCTAGCGATTGAGCGATACTAGATCAGGCGGCGCACTTGCCACCAGATGAACGCTGCAGTCTCGCGGAACATGTTGCGGATGACGGATTGCCAAGGCAGCGCGCCGCTGCTCAGCTGCGCAGGGCTGCTGCTGACCGTCAAGCCGTGCGCGCGGAACATCGCCTCAGCGCGGAACAAGTGGTAGCCATCGCTGACTAGAAGGGCGCGTTGCCAGCCATTTGCCGCCATGATTTGGTAGGTATAAAGCGCGTTCTCCTCTGTATTGCGGCTGCGCGACTCGTAAAGAATGGCGCGCTCAGGCACACCATGAGCGCGCAGCATCTCAGCGCAGGCTTCGCCTTCCGAGACGGGATGTCGCTGTGTGTAGCCGCCTGTGCAGATCAGGCGCGGCGCGTAGCCTTGCGCGTAGAGCGCCAGCGCGTGCCGAATGCGCCGCGCATAGCTGTAAGACGGCGTGCCATCGTGCCGCGTGCCTGCGCCTAGGATCACAATCGCATCGGCGGGCGCGGCGCGGTCAACTTGTCCGTAGCTGTGAATGAAGATCGCGCCGATGAGCAGCGTGAGCAGCGCCGCCCCGCTCATCAGCAGGAGCAGAGATTTCAGGATGCCTCGCTTGCGCATGATGTCAATTATGGCAAAAGCGAGGCGTCCTTCCAACTATGAGCCGCTGCGGACGCTGAGCTTGTAATGTTTGTTTATGGCGTCGCCTGCTGCCTTGCCTACCAGCGTGGTGTGACGATCATCAGCGGGTAGCTTTTCAACACGTGAATGCTCCCCTAGGCCATGCGAAGAGCCTGAGCGGCTATCGGCGTTGCGCGCCCGTGGCAGGCATTGTGCAGCATGAGTTGAGCGAAATGCTCTCGGAGGGATTCGAACCCCCGACATCAGGTTTAGGAAACCCGCGTTCTGTCCACTGAACTACGAGAGCTTTCAAGATTATAGCAAAAAACACACTGCTTTGAAGAGTCGGCTGCCTTCGTGCTTCGCGAGTTGCGCCTGATCAGCTACACCCATGACGCGCAAATGCCGCCAAACCGATCGCGCACACTCACATGCTGATTGAGCGTATAGCCTGCTAGTTTATCCGAATTGCCGGACGCGGCGCGCCATCAACCTTGTCAAAACGGCTGCCTGTGGCAATAATTCTCCATCGTGAATGCGTGCGCGAAAAGGCGCTCGCATATTTTCAACACTTTAGAAAAGGAGATCTGTTCATGCACATCAAGCGTAGTCTGCTTTTGCTGATCGCAGGCTTCGCGTTGCTGGCGACCGCATGCGGCGCTGCCACGCCCACGCCAACAGCTGCGCCACCTACCGCTACCAGAACGCCGACTGCAGAAGCGACCGCTGTAGCCACTCAGGAAGCGACCGTGCCGCCTGCACCAACCGCTGAGGCGACCGCTGAGGTCGTGGTGCCGCCGACGTTGACGCCTGCGCCAACTGCCGAGCCAACTGCTGAAGCAACCGCCGAAGCGACAGCTGAGGCAACTGCTGCGGCAACTGTTGAAGCAACGGCTGAAGCTACTGCTGTCGCAACTGTCGCTCTTACGCCGACCGCTGAACCAACTGCTGAGGCAACAGCTGAGGCGACTGCCGATATTACCACACCTACACCAACCACTGTGACAACGGCTGAAGCAACGGCTGAGGCAACCGCCGTCGCAACTGTCGCCCTTGCGCCGACCGAAGTGCCGACCAACACGCCTGTCCCGCCGACTGCAACTGCAGTGCCGCCGACCAACACCCCTGTCCCGCCGACCGCAACCGTAGCGCCGCCGACCAACACGCCCGTCCCACCGACTGCAACCGCAGAGCCGCCGACCAACACGCCCGTCCCGCCGACCGCAACTGCAATGTCGCCAACCAACACCCCTGTCCCGCCGACCGCAACTGCAGTGCCGCCAACCAACACGCCTGCTGCGACGCCTGAGGCTACTGCAGACGCCACTGAGCCGGCCGCTGCACCTGCTTGCCGCACGACTGGCGAGCTGATCGTCGGCACGGACGCCGCCTACCCGCCTTTTGAGAACGTCAACACTGAGACAGGCGAGATCGAAGGCTTCGACATCGACTTGCTCAACGCTATCGCCGCCAAGGTAGGCTTCACGCCCGTCTATCAGAACGTGCCGTTCGATACCATCTTCACCAACCTAGCCGCCGGTCAGTACGATATCGTCATCAGCGCCACCACCATCACTGAAGAGCGCAAGCAGACCGTGCTGTTCAGCGATCCGTACTTCGCCGCTGCGCAGGTCTTGACCGTGCGCGAGGCTGACAAGGCGACCCTCAACAGCGTCGAAGCGTTGGCAGGCAAGAAGGTCGGCGTGCAGAAAGGCACGACTGGCGCTGATTTCGCCAAGTCGCTGGGCGGCTTGGATGTGGTGGAATACGAGACGACGCCTGAGGCGATGCGCGCGCTTGCCAATGGCGACGTAGACGCCGTCATCGCTGATGACGCGCCGTCGAAGGCGATCTTGCTCAACAATCCTGAGCTGAAGCTGGCAGTGACGGTCGAGGCGCTGACGGTTGAGTACTACGGCATCAGCGTGCGCCTTGAATGCACTGAGCTGATTGCGGCGATCAACAAGGCGCTGGCAGAAGTCATCAAGGAAGGCACGTACGCTGAGATTTATCGCAAGTACTTCGGCGTCGATCCGATCAAAGCGCTGCAGAAAGGTGGCGAAGGCTTGCCCAAAGGCGAGTGAGCCAACATGCGCCAGCACAGGGCTCGTGCGCCTGAGACGCGGCGCACGAGTCTTTTTGTGCCTCAGCCTTTTGCGCCTCAGCGATGGGTCAGCAGGCGCAGTCCGTTCAGGACCACGATGATCGTGCTGCCTTCATGTCCAATCACGCCGAGCGGCAGCGCCAGGTTCAAGCCAAGCGCGCCGATCACCAAAATCACGATTACGCTCAGCGAGAATGCGATGTTCTGAAAGATCACGCGGCGCGCGCGGCGACTCAGCCGTATGGCATAGGCGACTCGGCTCAAATCGTCCGCCATCAGCACCAGATCAGCCGTCTCAAGCGCCACGTCCGTGCCAGCGGCGCCCATCGCAATGCCGATGGACGCTGAAGCGAGTGCCGGCGCGTCGTTCACGCCATCGCCGACCATCGCGACTTTGCCATAGGTCTGCATCAGCGCCTTGATCGCCGTCACCTTATCGGCAGGCAGCAGTTCGGCGCGCACCTCATCCGCGCCGACTCGCGCGGCAATCGCCTGCGCCACGCGCTGATTATCCCCGGTCAAGACAATCACTTTCTGGACGCCCTCAGCGCGCAACGCGCTCACAAACTCAGCTGCGTTTGGACGCAGCGTATCTGCCACGCCAATCACGCCGAGCCAGCCACGCTCGCTATGATGGACGAGTAGCGTGCTCTTGCCTTCCGCTTCCAGCCGGTCGCGCTGCGTGATGATCTCGGGCAGCACGCTGAGCCCTTCGGCGCCCATCAGGCGCTCTGTGCCGACCAGCACACGCGCTGAGTCGAGCACCGCGCGCACTCCTTGCCCCGGAATTGCCTCGAAGGTTTGCGGCGCTTGGATCGGCACGCCTTCCGCCTTTGCAGCGGCTAGGACTGCCAACGCAATCGGGTGCTCTGAGTTGAGCTCAGCAGCTGCCACGATGCGCAATAGCTCGGCGCGCGCGATGCCGTTCGGCAAGACATCGGTCAGGCTGAGCTTGCCTGTGGTCAGCGTGCCAGTTTTATCCAGAGCGACCGCCTTGATGGTCGCCATCTGCTCCAGATACGCGCCGCCTTTGAACAGAATGCCGTGCCGCGCCGCATTTGCAATCGCGGAGAGAATTGCAGCAGGCGTCGAGATCACCAGCGCGCACGGCGAAGCGACTGTGATCAGCACCATGGCGCGGTAAAAATTCTCATTGAAGTCTATGCCGAGCAGGAGCGGCGGCAAAACGATATAGAGCGCGACCGCTGAGATGACGAAGAGCGCGTAGCGCTGCTCGAAAGCATCCATAAAGCTCTGCGTCTTGGCGCGGCTCTCTTGCGCACTTTCCACCATTTTGATGATGCGCGCCAGCGTGCTTTCGCTGGCGAGGCGCGTCACGCGCACTTCGAGGCTGCCGTTCTGGTTGACCGTGCCTGCGAAAACTTCATCGCCAACTTGCTTGGTCACAGGCATCGATTCGCCAGTGATAGCCGATTGATCCACTGTGCTGCTGCCGCTGATCACTTCGCCGTCAATCGGCAGGCGCTCGCCGGGCTTGATCAGCACCACATCGCCGATCTGCAGCGTTTCAACTGGCACTATGGCGTCGCTTGCGCCGCGCCGCACGGTCGCTTTGTCGGGGCGTAGCTTGAGCAGGGCGCGAATGGCGTTTCGGCTGCGATCCATTGCGTAATCCTGCAGCACATTGCTGAGCGAGAACAGAAAGAGCAAAATAGCGCCTTCATGCCACTGGTCAACGACAGCAGCGCCAGCAGCTGCCAGCACCATCAGCAAATCCACGTTGATCTCGCGGCTCAGCAAGCTCTTCACGCCTTCGATCACGCCGAACGTGCCGCCGAAGAAGTAGGAGAGCAAGTTGAAGAGCAAGGTCAGGTGCTCAGGCGCGCCCAGCCGCTCGCTGAGCAAGCTGGCTGCGATGTTGAGCGCGGTCAAGATCACAAAAGCGCACTCCAACCGTTCTGCGCTCAGGAAAGCGGGCAAGCGCAGCGCAGATGTCTCGGAAATAGCGGCGATGTTCCTCAGGCTTTGCTCGGTCATCAGCAACGAATGCTTTCGTCGCAGGGGGCGCGGAATTTTACTCGCTTAAAGGTAAGTTTAATGCAGGTGAATTCAGCTGTCAAGGCGCGCTGCGCAGACGAAGCGCTGTCTCAGTTGCACAGCTGCTCTTCACAAACGCGGCGCGTGCGCTATGATCGCGCTCGCCTGGGCAAGCGAGAACGGACATGCGAATAACCATCCGCGATATTCAACGTCTCAAAACTGAGCGGCGGCGCATCGCCATGCTGACTGCCTACGACGCCACAATGGCGCGCCTTGTGGAAGCGGCGGGCATTCCGATCATCCTCGTAGGCGATTCGCTCGGCATGGTTGTGCAAGGGCATCAAACAACTTTGCCGGTCACGCTTGAGCAGATGATCTACCACACCCAAATGGTGGTGCGCGGCACACAACGCGCGCTGATCGTGGCGGATATGCCATTCGCGACTTATCAGATCAGCGCGGAGCAAGCCTTCGCCAATGCGGCGCGCCTGCTGCAGGAAGGCGGCGCCGGCGCCGTGAAATTGGAAGGCGGCGAGTCGCTAGCGCCGACTGTGGCGCGCTTGACGGAAAATGGCATTCCCGTCATGGCGCACATCGGCCTGACGCCACAGCATGTGCATCAGATTGGCGGTTGGCGCGTGCAGGGGCGCGACTTGGCAGCGGCGCGCGCGCTCGTGGCAGCAGCGAAAGCGCACGAGGCGAGCGGTGCATTCGCGATTGTGTTAGAAGGCATCCCGGCTGCGCTGGCAGCCCATATCACAGCGCGCTTGAGCATACCGACCATCGGCATTGGCGCAGGCGCCGGCTGCGATGGTCAGGTGCAGGTCTTGCACGATCTGCTGGGCTTGATCGAGGACTTCACGCCGAAGCATGCGCGGCGCTACGCTAAACTCGGCATGGCGATCCGCAAAGTAGTAGCGCGCTACATCGCAGATGTGGAAGCAGGCGCTTTCCCGAGCCAAGCGCACAGCTTCAGCATGGACGAGAGCATTCTGGCTGAGCTAGATTAGCGCTTGCTCTGTGCACGCATCTGATCTTGCACAGCGAAGATCATCTGCTTGAGCTGCGCAGGACGCTCTAACGCCCGAAAGTGAATCTCAGGCGCTCGATCGCCGCCCACAGATTGAATCGAGACGTCAGCAAAGCCGAGCAGCATGCCGAGCGGCGGCGTGTGAATGCGCACCTCAGTGATGTTGTGCAGGCTGACCGAGCGCTCTTCACCGCCGATCAGATAGGCGATGTGCTGCGTGACGCGCCGATTGGTCAGCACGATCTTGTTTCGTTCCCAGTATACCCAGTAGTAGAGCGTGAGCGTGAGGATGACGCGTAGCCAAAAGCCTGGCGAAGCCATGCTGCGTCGCCACTCGCCGATGACGCGCTCAGGCGCGTTCGGATCGTAAGCGGGCGGCACCTGCAGCGTTGGATAGCGCGGTTGCATTCTCTATCTCCTAGATGAGCGGCACTTGCTGACCTTGCTCTTCGGCGTCATGATGCGGATATGGAATGCCAAGATGCTCATAAGCGCGGCGCGTGGCGACCCTGCCGCGCGGCAGGATGTTCAGAAAGCCGAGCTGCAACAGATATGGCTCATAGACATCGCTGATTGTGCCTGCCTCTTCGCTGATGGACGCCGCGATCACGTCCACGCCAACCGGACCGCCGTTGAACTTCTCAATGATTGTGCGCAGCACGCGCCGATCAATATCATCCAAGCCGAGATGATCGATATCGAGCAGATCGAGTGCCTCGTCGGCGATTTGCTTGGTGATCATGCCGTCGCCGCGCACTTGTGCATAGTCGCGCACGCGCTTGAGCAGGCGCAGCGCAATACGCGGCGTGCCGCGCGCACGGCTGGCGATCTCATGTGCGCCTTCAGGATCGAGCGGCACGTTGAGGCGCGCAGCAGCGCGCGTCACGATCAGCTTCATAGCGTCTAGATCGTAGAAATCGAGGCGGAAGATCGCGCCAAAGCGCGAGCGCAGGGCTGCTGTGAGCAGATCGAGCCGCGTGGTCGCGCCGATCACAGTGAAGCGCGGCAAGCTCAAGCGCACGTTCTTGGCGGCAGGCCCTTTGCCGACCACGATATCCAGCACGAAATCTTCCATAGCAGGATAGAGAATCTCTTCGACCGCCTTGCCAAGACGATGAATCTCGTCGATGAACAGCACATCGCCCTCGCGCAGGTGCGTCAAGATAGCGGCTAGGTCGCCGGCGCGCTCGATGGCTGGGCCAGCTGTGACGCGAATGTTGACGCCCATCTCTTTCGCCATCACGTGCGAGAGCGTCGTCTTGCCGAGGCCGGGCGGACCGTAGAACAGGACGTGATCGAGCGCTTCCTTGCGCCCCTTGGCGGCTTCCACAAGAATTTGCAAATTGGCGACCACGCGATCCTGCCCGATGATCTCGCGCAGGGACTGCGGGCGCAAATTCTGTTCCTGATCCTCGCTACGGCGCTTGCCCGTGACTAGACGTCTATCCGCGGGTGAATCGGACATAGCGGCTACACGCTGCGATCAATCAGATATTCCGCCCACTGTTGCAACAAGTCGCGGTAGGGCGAAGGCGGCACATCGTCCAGAGCGCTCAGGGCCGAGCGCACCATGCTCTCGGCCAGCGCTTGTGTGTAGGCGATGCTGCCCAAGTCGTGCAAAATGCGCGTCGCGCGCTCAATCTGCTCGGGCGTGGCATTGGCGTTGCCGATGACCTGCATCAGCGTTTGCCGTTGTGCGTCATTGGCATGCCGCAAGGCGTGAAAGACGATCAGAGTCTTCTTGCCTTCGCGCAAGTCTGCGCCGACAGGCTTGCCCGTCTTCGCCGAGTCGCCGATCACGCCCAGCAGATCGTCCCGCAATTGGAACGCCGTGCCGCACTGGCCGCAAAACTGCTCGATCTTCGCCACGAGCGGATGCTCGCCGACCACATCGCCCAAGCCAATGCGCGCACCTGCCCTGCCTGCATAGGCGTACAGCACGCCTGTCTTCTTGCGCAGCATCTCCAGCACATCGTTCTCGCTTAGGTGGATCGTATCGCGCCGCGCGGCGAATTGCACGTCGAGCGTCTCGCCTTCCACTAGAGTTAGCTGCACGTTGGTCGCCAATTCAGCGATCAGGCTCAGCACTAGCGCAGGCTCAACACCATAGCGGGTGTACATGTCGTGAAAGAGCATGTAAGACCACGATTGCTGCACATCGCCCGCTAAAATGCCGATCACGCGACCGTAATGCGCTGCTTCCTCACTGTTGAAGCCGAACTCTGCCGCGCCGCGCTCAGCAAATGCCACGTGGACCGTCGGCGCGCCGCGCCGCGTCTGATCGCGATCGATGATATCGTCGTGGACGAGCGTCCATGTGTGGTAAAGTTCAACGCCTGCCGCCGCTGGCACGGCGTGTGCCTCATCGCCGCCAACCGCGGCGCAGCACAGCATCAGCACGGCAGGGCGCAGCGACTTGCCGCTCAGCCGCAAGTAATGGAAGGCCGCCTCTTGAATGTGCGCAGGACGTAAGCGCTGCCCATAGCTGTGATTGAACAGATAGTCATAGACGCGCTGACGGCGTTGTGCAAGCGCCTCGAATAGCTGAGCGTAACGCGCATTCGATGTGACAGTCACGCAAATATCCCTCTGAGCAGCTAACGGGTCGGGCGCTGAAACGCAGGGTCGAGTGCGAACGGTCGCGCCAGCCGTATGGCGATGAACTCAGTCGCGTCCGCTTCCAGAGTGCTGCGCCCCAAGCTATACGGCAGGCGATTGTTATTGGCAATTAACAGCGTCTGTTCGTCAATTGGATAGAGCGCCGTGATCGCGGCAAACGGAAAGCTGAATGGATTGCCTAGGCCGAAGGCGTTCGGCGGCAGCGCAAAGACATCGCTGGTCGAGATACCATCTGGATCGGCGATGTTGAGCAGATCGGCGACTTGTGTTTTGCCGCCGCTCGTCAAGTTTATTAAAAATATGCGCTTGAAGGCGGCAGCGCGATTCTCATTCTGATCCGCTTCGATCACGAACGCTTCTTGGTTGTTGATCATAGCGAAGCCGCCCAGCGTATGATCGGTGCTCTCCAATCTGTAACTGATCGGCAGCTCGGAGAACGTGCGCGTGGTCAGGTCATAGGTGCGGAAGACGACCTGCTGACGATCGGCAGCGCTGCGCTGCGCGATGATCAGCGCTGAGCGATCAGGGAAAATGCTCATGCCTTGCAATGCGCCGCCTTCCAGCAACAGGGGCGGCTCTAGCAGCTTGCCGGAGGCATCGAAGCGCAGGAGCGAAGGCAAACTCGCCTCGGCGACCCAAAAGACGCCGTCTGCCGCCCTCTGAAAAGCGCGCGGCGCGAAATCAGCGCCGCTCAGATAGCGCAGAGGCGCCTCGGCGTTCACAATCGGTCGTTCAATGCGCCGATCAGGATCCCCCAAGTGCTGCCAGCTCAAGAGCGAGACATCGCCTGTGCCGCTCTGCGCGCGCCGAAATGCCAGCTCAGCTGTGTAGAAGCGCAGCAAGTAGTCGCGGCTCTGCGCGGGCGTGCCGAGCTGTGCGTCGGAGAGCAGCAGCCATGTGTTGGGGTACTCGCCAGGCAGCACGGCGCTGATCGTGCCGACAGGCTGACTATCGAACGGGAACTTCACGCCGTTGATCAGCGCCGTGCTGCCTGGCGAGTACCCCAACACATGGC
>JAGHYP010000232.1 GCA_017743585.1 Chloroflexota bacterium | reverse complement strand
GCGGCTGCTCTCGTGGTCTCTTGACCGGACGCTCCGTCTGTGGGCGGCGGACGGGACTGAGCTGAAGGTCTTGCGCGGGCATCGGAGTGAGGTCTGGGGCGCGCGGGAGCTGCGGGACGGGCGGCTGCTCTCGTGGTCTGCTGACACTACACTGCGTCTGTGGGCGGCGGACGGGACGCCGCTCGGCGCGGCTCGATGGGACGCATCGCCTTCCGAAGTGCGGGCATGGTTCGCCGCGCACGACGCCGACTGGCGGACGTTCATCGAGAATTGGGAACGGTACGCGCTCGCGCCTGAGCGCGGCTTGTTGGCGTGGCGCCATGGCGCGGCGCTGCATCTGTGCCGCGCCGAGACGGGCGAGGAGTTAGCGCGCTTCTACGCGGATAGCGAGATCACTGTGGCGCGCTTCCTGCAAGGCGGCGCCGTGGTCGCGCTCGGCTGCGCGAATGGGCAGGTCATCTTCCTGAGAGTGAATTTGTGAGCTGGGCGGCGCGCCATGCCTTCGGAAGGCGCGGCGTGGTATAATCGCCTGCCATGCCCTATCACATCTGCACGCCGCACGCCGCGCGCTGGGACGCCTTCGTGCGCGCGCATCCTGATGCGCACGCGCTGCAGCTCTCAGCGTGGGGCGTGCATCAAAGCCGCTTCGGCTGGCGGCCGTTGCGCGTCGCGATCGCCGATGAGGCGGGGGAGTTGGTGGCGGGCGCGCAAGTGCTGATGCGCCGCCTGCCGCTGGGCATGGGCAAGCGCGCTTATGCGCCGGCGGCGCCGCTCTTCAGCGCGGATGAGGAGGCAAACGCGCTGCTGTGGCAAGCGTTGCGGCGCTGCGGCGCGGCTTTTGTGAAATTCGAGCCGTGCAACTGGTACCGCCCGCGCCCCGATCTGCCCGAGCGCTTGCTCAGGGCGGGGCTGCGCCGCTCGCCAGAGACCGTGCAAGTGGTGCGCACGCTGATCGTAGACCTGCGCGGCAGCGAGGAAGAGATCCTCAGGCGGATGAATCAGTCCACGCGCTATAAGTGCCGCTTGGGCGCGAAGAAGGGAGTGACAGTGCGGCAGGGCGATGCACAAGACGCGCTGCGCTTCGGCGCGCTGATGCAAGTGACGGCGCGGCGCAATGGCTTCCGTGCGCGCCCGCCGGAGTACTATCAGAGCGCATATCAGGCGTTCGCGCCGAGCGGCGAGGTGGCGCTGCTCATCGCCTCGCACGCGGGGCAGGATCTGGCGTGCGCGATGATCTTCCGCTGCGGCGAGAACGCATACTATCTGTACGGCGCCTCATCGGATATCGAGCGCAATCGGATGCCGACGTACATCTTGCAATGGGAAGCGATGCGCTGGGCGAAGGCGCAGGGCGCGCTGCGCTACGACCTGTGGGGCATCCCTGATGCTGATTGGGAGACGCTGGAGGCGGAGTTCGAGCGGCGCGCTGACGGCCTGTGGCGGGTCTATAAATTCAAGCGCGGCTTCGGCGGCGAGGTGCGGCGCAGCGTCGGCGCGTGGGACTTGGTGAACAATCGCCTGATCTACGCGGCGTATCTGTGGTACGTGCGGCGACGAGGCAAGGGTTGAGGCGGGGATACGCGCTAGAGCGCTTCGAGGGCGCGGATTCGGAGTGGGACGCGACGATTCGCGACCTGCCGTGCGCGCATCCGCTGCAGACTGCGGCGTGGGGCGATTTCAAGCGGCGCAGAGCGGGCTGGCGGCCGGAGAAATTGGTCTGGCGCGCTGCGGACGGAGCGATCTGCGCGGCGGCGATGGTGCTTATGCGGCAGGTCGGCGTGTTGCGCGTGCTATACGCGCCAAAAGCGCCGCTGCTGGATTACACGAATCACGCCTTGCTGGAGCAGGTGCTGAGCGATCTAGAAGATTTGGCGCGGCGGCGGCGCGCCGTGCAGCTGAAGATCGATCCAGACGTGGTGCAGCACACCGGCCTGCCCGGCACGGCGACGTGGCGCGACGATCCGAACGGCATTGCGGTCGCGGAGTTGCTGCGCAAGCGCGGCTGGCGCTTCTCAGCAGAGCAGGTGCAATTCAAGAATACAATCCTAATTGATTTGACGCAATCTGAAGAGGCGCTGCTGGCGGCGATGACGCAGAGCAAGCGGCGCAAAGTGCGCTACGGAGCGCGGCATGGCGTGCAGGTGCGCGCGGCGACGCACGACGATCTGCCCGCGATGGTCGCGCTATACCTAGAGACGGGCAGACGCAATAACTTCTTGACGCGACCTGCCGAATATTACCTCGATGAGTGGCGCAGCTTGGGCGAGGCGGGGCTGCTGCACGCGCTGATCGCCGAGGTGAACGGCCGGATGGCGGCGCACGTCGTCCTGCTCGCTTTTGGGAAGAAGTGTCTGTATTTCAACGGCGCGTCCACGTCGGATAACGAGCTGCGCAAATTGATGCCCGCCGACGCGCTGCAATGGGAAGCTATGCGCTGGGCAAAAGCGCGCGGCTTCGCGATCTACGACCTGTGGGGCGCGCCGACTCGATTTGACGAGTCCGATCCGCTCTGGAAGGTGTGGCTCTTCAAGCGCGATTACGGCGGCACGCTGACTTGGCACATCGGCGCGTGGGATTTTGCGCCGAACGCCCTGCTCTACTGGCTATACATGCGCGGGATGCCGCGTCTGCGCGCGTGGAGGCGCAGGCTCAGCGCGGCGCGATGACTTCCAAGCCGCCCATGTAGGGGCGCAAGACGGGCGGCACAATCACGCTGCCATCGGCTTGCTGAAAGTTCTCAAGGATGGCGATGATCACGCGCGGCATCGCCAAGCCTGAGCCGTTCAGCGTGTGGACGTACTCAACTTTGCCGCCCGCCTGAGGGCGGTAGCGGATCATGGCGCGGCGCGCTTGAAACGCCTCAGCGTTCGAGATCGAAGAGACTTCCAGCCATTCATCGCAGCCTGCGGCATACATCTCGATATCGTACGTCTTCGCCATGCCGAAGCCGAGATCGCCTGTGCAGAGCGTCACGACGCGGTAAGGGATTTCCAATAGCGCGCAGAGCCGCTCAACATCGGCGCGCATGGCTTCATGCTCGGCGTAGCTATGCTCAGGGGCCGTGAACTTGTAAAGCTCAACCTTCTCGAATTGGTGGACGCGCTTGATGCCGCGCACGTCGCGCCCTGCGCTGGTCGCTTCGCGGCGCCAGCAGGGCGTATTCGCCACGTAGCGCAGCGGCAGGTCTTCGGCGTTCAGAATCTCATTGCGGTGCAGGTTTGTGATCGCCACCTCAGCCGTCGGCAGCAGATAGAGCGCGGCGTCAGGATCAGCGTAAATCTCGTTGCGGAACTTGGGGAACTGCCCTGCGCCGTAGAGCATCTCTTCTTTGACAATGGTGGGCAAGTAAAGCTCTGTGTAGCCGCTCGCCGCGTGCTGATCGAGGCAGAAGTTGATCAAGGCGCGCTGCAAACGCGCGCCCATGCCTTTCAGCACGTAAAAGCGCGAGCCGCTCAGCTTGGCGCCGCGCTCGAAATCGATCACGTCGAGCGCAGGGCCGATCTCCCAGTGTGGCTTGGGCGTGAAATTGAAGGTGCGCGGCTTGCCGATTGGCTGGCCGATTATGTTCGCTTCGCTGCCCGCGCCGAGCGGCACGGAGTCGTGCGGCAAGTTCGGCAGCCACAGCATTTGGGCGCGCATCTCCGCCTCAACCGACTCGGCTTGCTTGGTGAGCGCCTCGACTTTATCTCCGATGCCCCGCAAGGCGTCGGTGAGCGCGGTGAAGTCAGGCTGCGCGGCGGGATCGGGCGGCTCGGCGGGCGGCTCGGTGAGCAGCGCGACGGCGCGCGCGAAATCTTCCGCCTGAATGGCGCGGACGGCCTCTTGGATCGCGTAGGCTTGCGCGGCGGGGCTCAGCTTGCGATTGCCTTTCATGCGCCCGAGCGCCTTGTTCAGCTTGTTGCGCTCGGCTTGCAAGGCCTCGCTCTGCGCCAGCAAGGCGCGGCGGCGCTGATCGAGCGCGAGGATTTCGTCCACGCGCGCGGCGAGCGTCTCATCGTGGCGCGTGGCAAGGCGCGCCTTGACCAATTCAGGCTGTTGGCGGATCAAGTTGATATCGAGCATGGTCTCTCCTGAGCGTTGTGCGTGCGAAACTCCCTCGCGCCGCAATGCGCGTCGGACGCGTCAGGGCGAGAGGGAGCGGCAGTGCCACCCGACTTCGTAGCGCAAGGCCCGCCGTCGGATGGCGCGCTTGCGAAGTGCGCACGTCGTTGAGAGGCGCGATCGGTCGGGAGTGTACGCCCGATCTGCCCGCTTTGTCAAGCCTTGAGCACGGCGCGAGCCGCAAGGCCGCTATGAGCGCTTTGTGCGGCGTCGCCTTTGCGCTCATCGCGCCGACACTGCTGCATTTGACGGCGTCAAAATGCGTTATAATGACGGCAAAAGCTCAGCTGTTTGCAGGAAAAGCGGGATATGCCTGAGAAGCGCGATATTTTCATCAGCTACTCGCGCGCCAACGCCAACTTCGCGCGCAATTTGTACTCCAAGCTGCAAGCGCTCGGCTTCACGCTCTGGCGCGACCGCAACGACATGGAAGGCGGCGACGATT
>JAGHYP010000231.1 GCA_017743585.1 Chloroflexota bacterium | reverse complement strand
GGCTCTTGATCAGCTCTTGGCGGATGTAAGGCGGGTTGGCGATGACGATATCGAAGCCGCGCTCGGAGTCTTGCTCGGCGGCGAAGCACTCGGCAAATTCAACCTGCCAATCGAAGCCCTCTACGTCTTTCAAGCGGCGATCGGCCAACATCCATTCGCGAATCTCGGCGCGCAGCCGCTCGATCTGCTCGCGCAGCGCCTTTTTGCTCTCGCCGTGCGCTTTCAGATACGCGCCTTTCAGCTCCAAAAAGCGCTTGATCTGTTGATGGCGCACCAAGTCGGGCTGAAGCGGCATCGGCGCGGGCGCGGTCAGGCTGTTGCCGACTTCGATCTTGTAATCGAGGTTGGGCAAGGGCGGCGGCGGCGCCTCGCTCTCGTAATCCACGATCAGCGAGAGCCATAAGCGCAATTGCGCGATGTTGACGGCGAACGGGTCGCTATCCACGCCGTATAAATTCTTCTGAATGATCTCCAATTTGCGGTCGTAGACGCTCTGGCTATCCAATTGCTTTGCCGTGAAGAGCGCATGGCGCAGGCGCAATAGCTCTTGCATCATGCCGAGCAGATAGGCGCCGCTGCCGCAGGCCGGGTCGCAGATGCGGACGGCGCGCAAGGCGTCTAAGACCGCTTCGGGGTCGGGCAAGTGCCGCGCGTCATCTTCTTCGATGAAGGCATCCAAGGCTTGCTCATCGGTGATTCCGCAGCGCACTTGCAAGTAGCTCTTGAGCGCGGCGCGGCACATGAAGCTGACGATGCTCTTGGGCGTGTAATAGCTGCCTGTCTCATGGCGGCCGACGACCAGCTCTTCGAAAATCTTGCCGAGCATCTCGGGGTCAACGGCGACTTCCACGTCAAACGGCGTGGATTCCGTGACCGTGAAGTTGTAGCGGTAGAACAGGTCGTCAATGGCGGGCGCCAGCGCCTGATCGGGGACGCCGATGGCGTCATTTTCGTCCTCAGGGGCGCGCTCGAAGAGCCCGCCGTTCAGGTAAGGCACATCGCCGATGATCTGTTGCAAGGCGCCGGCGCGGTTGATAGCGGGGATGTTCACGGCGTTCGGCGTGTTCAAGCCGGTGAAGAAGAGCGGCTTCAGGCGCTCGGTGTAGAAATCGGCGCGGGCTTGGCGCTGATGCGCCTGCCAGAGCGCGCGCAAATAGTCGCGCTCGCGCTGGCCAGGGAACTTGAGCAAGCCCTTGCGCTCTAAGAACAAGATGAACATCAGGCGGTTGAATAGGCGCTGCGTGAAGATGCGGCGCGAATCGCCGTGAACCCCGCTGATGTGGCGCTCGGCAGCCTCAAAAATGCGGCGATACTCCTTGAAGAATTGCTTGGTGACGGCCTCAACATCGAAGGCGTCGTCGTGGAGCTTCTGGATGGCGAGCGCGGAAGGAGTCCCTGTGAGGTGGCGGAGATCGATCTGCGCCAGGCGCTCGCAGGCAGTGCGCAGGCGGTCGTCGGGGCTGATCGAGATGCGCCGGAACAGGCGGCGCAGCTTCGAATCGGTTGCATCGCCTTGGATCAGCTTGACGTTCACGAAGTGCCAAGCGCTGTGCTGGGCATCGCTGAAGACGAAGAGCGCGTAGGGATGCCGCGGCAAGAGATAAGCGATCAGGGCGCGCTCATCAGCGCGGGAGAGCGCGGCGAGGGCAGTGTAGATGATTTGGAAACCGTGCGCTTGGTTGAGGATGCGCGGCGGCTCGGCGATCCTGCTCGCCAGATCGGGCGAATCGGGCAAGGGCAGCGGTATGTGGTCAGGGGCGTAATCCCGCTCGGCGAAGAAGCGCTGCAAGTGGCTCGGGCTGCGCAGGTTGCGCAGCTCGCGCTCGATCTGCTCAAGGTGGTCTGAGGTCGCTACCGCCGCCATTGCAAGGCAATCCTTGTGTTGACTTGTGTTGACTTGAAATCTTGGAGATTTGGAATCCCGAACGCAGCCTCTCAATTCTACAGGGCGATGCAGGGCGCTGCAATCGAGCTTTGGCGCGTTTTGTGGCGGCGTTGCGGCAAATTGGCGGTTGTTGCGGCAAATTGACAGTCGTTGTGGCAAATTGACAGTGGACTGCGCCTGAATATGTTTTATATTGGAGCGTAGCAGGCTTGTAAGCGAAGTGAAACTTAGTCTCACAAAGTCTGCGTGGCATGTTCTTTATTTCAGGGAAAGGATGAGCGGTCATGTGTTCGCCAAAAGTGATGCATTGCGTGCAAGAGCGGGTGCAGCGCGAGGGCCTGCCGGGCATGAGTCGGCGCAGTTTTTTGCAGCTGGGCGCTGCGGGCGCGCTGGGCGCCTTGGCGGCCTCGCTGGTCAAGACGGGCGGCGTGGCGCGCGCGAACGGGAAGCTGAAGGTGATCGACCTCTCGCACGTCTTCGGCACGAAGATTCCGACCTACTTGCCCGATGAGAAGCCGAAGCGCGAAGATTTCGTGACGGTTGAGCGAGATGGCTTCTACATCCAGCGCTGGATTTATACCGAGCACGCCGGCACGCACGTGGATATCCCTGCGCACTTCATCGGCGACGGCAAGACGGTTGACGAATACCCGGCGGAGCTGCTGGTGGGGCCGGCGGTGGTGATCGATATCTCAGAGAAGGCGGAGCGAGAGGCAGACGCCACGCTGGATATGAGAGACGTCGAGGCGTGGGAGAGGAAGAACGGCAAGATTCCTGAAGGCGCGATTGTGTTCATGTACTCGGGCTGGGATGCGCGCTGGGACGATCCGATCGCGTTCCGCAACGCGGATGCCAGCGACGTGCAGCACTATCCGGGCTTTGACGCAGAAACGGCGACGTTCCTGATCGAGGAGCGCAAGGTCAACGGCTTTGGCGTGGATACGCTCAGCTTGGACTTCGGCGCCTCCACGACGTTTGACGCGCACTACGCCATCTTGGGCAGAGGCAAGTTTGGCGTTGAGAACGTCGCCAATTTGAAGCAGATCATGGGGAAGGAAGCGATGGTTGTGGTCGGGCTGCCGCGCTGGGAGAAGGGGTCGGGCGGCCCGGCGCGCGTCCTAGCGCTGGTCTAGTCGTTCGCGGGCGGCGAGCAGCGCTTGGCGCGTGGTCAGGAAGCGCATTTGCTCAAGCCAGGCGCGCAGCGAGGGCGCATGGCGGCGCAGGGCAGCCACAGCGGGCCCGATAGGGTTGTCGCCGCCGGCGCCGCCGCCGCTCGGCAATTGATAGCCGCCGTAAAAGGCGAAGAACGCTTGATTGATGCGCCTGTAGAAGTGGCCGTGCTCAGCCAGCAATTGGCGCTGCGCTTCCATGTAGGCCTCTGCCTCGGCGACCTTGCCCTCTGCTAGGAGCGCGTCAACGCGGCGGCGCGTGGTATCCAGGACGGCGGCGGCGTCAAAAGGCTGCGGCGCGCGCGGATCGGGCGCGGGAGTCGGCGCGGGCGTCGCGCTCAGCGCGGGGTCGGGCGGCGGCAGAAGGCGCATCACTTGCGGAAAAGCGCTGTAATAGCGCTCGATCACGCGCCGCCCGACTTCCTTGCCGAATAGCGAAGCAGTAGTCTCGTTGATGATCCACGCCTCAGAGCCGCCGGCGTACTCCCAGCCGAGCGGGAAGAAGAGCAGGTAGTGATGGGCCCACTCGTGCGCCACGGTCTCGATCAAAAACGGCGCGTGCCAAGTCTGAGCGACCATGCTGGGGAAGAGCGCCAAGCCGCCGATCGGGGTGACGAGCGCCGAGAGGTTCGGCTCGCGCTCAAGGCGCGCCTCGAGGTCGCGCACGGCGTCGGGCGGCAAAAAATTCAGGTTGATGGTCAGCTCGCGCAGGATTCGATCGCGCGGCGAGATGACCAGCAGCGCGGGCAAGGCTGTGAAGCGCGCTGAGACGGGCGGGAAGACCTCGCCGAAGAGCGCGAAGCCCTCATCGCGCAGCACAGCCGCCACTTGGGATTCGATGATCGCCTCAGCCAGCGGCGTCTCGCGCGCGACCTGCGCGGCGAGCGCGTCGCGCTCAGCGATGCGCGCCTCGAGGCCCTGAGCGCCGTCGCTCAGAGCGCGCTCGAGGTCGCTATTCAGAGTCTGCAGCGCCGCCACACGCGCCAGATAGTCCACCACGAAGGCAGAGCGCGCCGCCTCGGACATGAAAGCGGTCGGATCGGCGTGCGTCTGCCCGAGCTTGGCGATCACAGCGCCGAGCAGCCATGCCACGTAGTTATAGAGCGAATCTTTGGCGTGACCTAGCACGCGCTCGTAGCGCGTGTTGGCAGGCGGCGTGTCGTTAGGCACGATGAGGATGAAGCCTGCTGCAAAGAGGAGCAAGATGAGCCGTGTGAAAGCTCGGCTGAGCCACGCGCGCAGGCGAGGCATGATCAGTCTGACGGTCGCAGGTCTTTGACGTTCAGTTCCAGTGATTGCGCCCCGTTCCACTCGTTCAAAGCGACTTGGAAAGCGGCGTCTACAAACGGCGGCAGCTGCTCGGCGTATTTGCCGAAATTGAAAGCGATCGCTCGGCAGGCGTGCGCGCCGTCGGAGAGCAGCAATTGTAAGTGCGCTAGGTCGCTGCCGACTCGGCGCGCCCTGCAGCCGACGTTGGAGATCGACGCCGAAGTGCGCCTCGATCA
>JAGHYP010000230.1 GCA_017743585.1 Chloroflexota bacterium | reverse complement strand
ATGATCAGCTCGTCGAGCGGCTGTGGCTCCCCGCTGAAGTAACGCTCCATCAGCGCTTCGGCAAACTGAGCGTGCTCAGCCACGTGGAACGTCTGGAAGCCCGCGCCTTCCAAAATTTGCTGCGCAGAGCTGTTGAGCGCTTGTACGCTTTCCCAGTTCGCCACTGCCACTGCCTGCAGCCGATCAGCGCTCATCAATCCCGCGGCTAGGGCAGCTGTGCTGCGCAGCCGAGAAGCCAGATCGTACAGATCTGTGGCGAAGGCGCGCCGCTGTAAACCGAGCAGCAAGTACTCAATATCTACGATCAGGTAGGCGGACATCCAAAATCCCCCAACTCTTTTGCAAGCGAGACGAGATTAAAATAAAATCGACTGGAAATTGATTTGCCTACTGCGCTTAACGCTTTTCACCTTTTTCAGAGCGCGAAAGGTGCAAGATCGTTAAACAAAGCGGGCCTTCGTGGACGACGTCAATTGTACCAATTTGAACGAGCGTGCGCAATAAGCAATTTTGTGCAGATGCTCCAATTCACTCGGTAAGCTTGCTGGATTGCGCAGCATCCGAGCGGCCCAGCTGCTTGGGCTACAATAGATCGGGTACAATCCGCGCCATCCGATCTACAGAGGCGAGAGCCATGATGAACATCGATAAGGGTTTCATGGAACTGGTGCAACTGCATGAGCGCGAGTGGGGAACGGAGCTATACCCTGACCGCCCAAGTTTGGCGGAGCTGCTCAGCGCCCCGATTGTCGCCATGTGGACGAGCGATGCAGCGCGCTATCCCGTGCCTGCTGAACGCAGCAAAGTCCGCCAAGTGCAAGTATCTATACCTGAAGTCAATCCAGCGAAGCGCTTCATGCTGAGCGTCCATCAGAGCCTTGAGGAACTCGATCCGCTGCTATTGGCGATGGTTGTGGCGGGTAAGGCGGCCCCCACTGCCAATCGCAAGTTGCTGCGGCTGTTCATCGGTCAAAAACCGGTCAAAATTCTGGGCGTGCGTCTGCTGCTAGAGCCGCTCCCCTGAAAGCCCGCGCTCATCCCACGCTATAATCTACCCGCGCCGTTGCCAACAGCCGCAGGGACTGTATCTAGTCTGGAGTTAGTAACAATCTGAGGCTTGCTCCGCAGCTGACGCTGAGTGTTGATACAATAGTATTTGCGTGGCACGTTCCGAGAAGGGCAATTTGCAAGGCTTCGATGAGAGTTGAGACCGCCGTATGACTGCGAAAACTCGCCAAGAGCAAATTGATGATGCGCTGCGTAAGCTGCACGCCGTTGTGGAAGGCATCAAAGCCTCTGTTGTAGTCAACCGCGATGGCTTGCTGGTCGCGGCATTGCCTGCAGGCAACGACGAAGACGTCTTGGCTGCCATGTCTGCCACGCTAGTTGGTCTGGCAGAGCGCACGCTCGGCAGGCTGGATCAGGGCAGCTTGGAGCGCTTGTTGGTGGAAGGCAAAGATAGCGTGATGGTCGCCTACCCCGCCGGGCGCGCAATGTTGGCGGTCATGGTCGGCAAGGAGCATAAAATCGGTCCGGTGCTGTATGCTGCCTCTATGACGGCAAAAAGCGTGGCACAAGTGCTCGCCAGCTGAGTGCGCATGGCTTCTGAGATTGAGATATTCGAAGGCGTCATCGAGCGCATCACCTACTACAACGAAGCAAGCGGCTATACAGTCCTGCGCTTGAAGCCGCATCGAGCCTTGCCCGGTCAGGTTGGACGCGATGGCTTAGCTACCGTTGTCGGAATCTTCCCGCGCAGCCTGCGCGAAGGCGCTGAAGTGCGCTTCAGCGGCACTTGGGTGATCCATAGCGAGTATGGCAAGCAATTCAAGGCAGAGAGCGCTGAAGAGACCGTGCCTGAGTCGCTGGAAGGCTTGCTGCGCTACCTCAGCAGTGGCGCTATCCGCGGCATCGGCAAAGCGACCGCCAAGAAGATCATCGATCACTTTGGCGAGAAGACCTTCGAAATCCTCAGCAAGGCCCCACATCGCGTGAAGGAAGTGCCGGGCATCGCCGAGCATCGCGCCGAGCTGATCGCGCAGGCTTGGCAAGAGCATACTGCCGAGCGCGAGGCGATGATCTTTCTGCAAGGCCTCGGCATAGGCAATCGCCTTGCCTTCAAAATCTACAAGACGTACGGTCCGCACACGGTCGCCACTGTGCGCGCCAATCCTTATCAGCTGGCGCGCGATATTCAAGGCATCGGCTTCCGCACAGCCGATCAAATCGCGCATGGGCTCGGCATCGCGCCCGACTCGCCCTATCGCATTCAGGCGGGCATTCTCTACGCGCTGGAGACGCTGACTAGCGAAGGTCACGTCTACGCTCCGCGCGCCTTGCTGGTCGAGACGGTCAAGCAATTGCTCGCGCTGCCCGACTCGGCGCAAGATGGGCAAGGCAGCATCAACGCGAGGATTGATGAAGCAATCCGCGCGCTCGCCAGCGAGAGCGAGATCATCCCGCAGCGCGTGCCGAGCGACGACGACGAGCTGATTGAGGCGATCTACGCGCGTCCGTTGCTCCTGAGCGAGCGCGGCACTGCCAAGCGCTTGCTCGAAATGCGCGATCTGCCGCTCTCGCGTTTGCGGCGCGCGCAAAGCATGGCGTGGGCAAGGTTCTTCAGCGTCTTGCAGAGCGAAGATCGCGTCGTTCTGACGGCGCAGCAGCAAGCAGCAGTCCGCGCCGCGCTCACGCACAAGATCAGCATCTTGACAGGCGGGCCAGGCACTGGCAAAACGACCACGCTGCGCGCTGTGATCCGCGCTTTGGAGTGGAACAACGCGCGTTACGCGCTGGCTAGTCCAACAGGGCGCGCCGCCAAGCGCTTGAGCGAGGCGACAGGTCGCCCTGCGCAGACCATTCATCGTCTGCTCGGCTACACGCCTGAGGAAGGCTTCACCCGCGGCGAGCATGAGCCGCTCGACGTGGACATGCTGATCATTGATGAAGCCTCAATGCTCGATCAAATCTTGATCTACAACGTGATGAAGGCGATGCCGCCCGATGCGCACTTGTTGCTCGTCGGCGATGTAGATCAGCTGCCCAGCGTTGGCCCAGGCGACGTGCTGCGCGACTTGATCAACGGCAATATCGCGCACGTCACACGCCTAGAGGCAATTTTCCGCCAGAGCAGCGATAGCCAGATCATCCTGAACGCGCATCGTATCAATCGAGGCGAGATGCCGCAGCTAGATAACAGCAGCAGCGATTTTTTCATGTTCCACGCTGAGACCCCTGAAGCAGCGGCCGACCTAGTCGTGGAGATCGTCCAAAAGCGCATTCCCAGCAAGTTCGGCTTCGACCCGATGACCGAGATTCAGGTGCTATCGCCGATGTATCGCGGCGCGGCCGGCATCCAGATGTTGAACGAGCGCTTGCAAGCAGCGCTCAACCCGCAGCGCAACAGAGCCGAGAAAAAGCTGGGCAACGTGGTTTATCGCGTCGGCGATAAAGTGCTGCAGACGCGCAACAATTACGAGAAAGAAGTTTTCAACGGCGATATCGGCATTATCCAAGCCATTGACTTCACGGCGCAGAAGTTACATGTGGTCTTCGATGATCGCGAAGTGGAGTACGACTGGGACGAAGCGGGCGATCTGTTGCACGCTTACGCAGTGAGCGTGCATCGCAGCCAAGGTTCGGAGTATCCTGCCGTTGTCATGCCGATCGTGCCGCAACATTATATGCTCTTGCAGCGGAACTTGCTCTACACAGCGGTCACGCGCGCGCGCCACTTGGTTGTGCTGGTCGGCATGAAGCGCGCTGTGGCAATGGCAGTCAATAACGATCAGGTGGCGCGGCGCTACACGGCGTTAGCGTGGCGCTTGCAGAGCAAAACATTGTGAACGCGCCATCTGAATGTCCATCACGAGGACGCCGCCATGGGACGCTTACTCGCGGTTATCTCGCTGTTTCTATTGCTCGGCGGCTGCCGCAGCACAGATGCGGTATCCATCTTAGAAACGGCAACTGCTACGCCATCGGCTAACAGCGGCGCTTTGCGCGAAGCGCAGCGCGTCGCCGCTGATTTTTTGAACGCTTGGCGGCTTGAGAACTTCAGCGCGATGCATGCCCTGCTGACGCTGAACAGCCGCGACGCCTATCCTTTGCCTGAATTCGAGGCATTTTATCGCGCTGCGCACGCGCGGCTGACCTTAAAGCCTGAAGGACTGCGCTACAGCTTTGCGAACGCCATCTTGCGCGGCGCAGAAGCGGCGATCGCTTACGATCTACGCTTTGAGACGCGTTTCTTCGGCGGCTTTGAAGATAACGGACGGCTGCTGCGCCTTGTGAACACTGATGAAGGCTGGCGCGTAGCGTGGTCACGCGGCGATTTGTTCGCCGAGATGGCAGATGGCGCGACGCTTGAAGTGATCCAGACGCGCTTGACGCGCGGCAACATCTACGACCGCGACGGCGAGGCGATCGTCGACATGAACGGCGTCAGCCTTGCCGTGACGCTGCTCACGCGCAGTTATCCGACTAACGATCCCGCTGCCTGCTTCGCCGAGCTGGCGCGCGTCTTCCCCTGTCTCTTATACACATCT